>NZ_JBHVFF010000180.1:0-17659 GCF_042801895.1 Streptomyces sp. NPDC057543
AGCACGGTGTGCGGGAGGCCGGGCCTCAGGTGACGGGCGCGGGTGCGCGGGTCAGCGCTTGGCGCGCGAAGCGGCGCGGCCGCGCTCCTTCTGGTCAAGGACGACCTTGCGGATACGGACCGTCTCCGGGGTCACCTCGATGCACTCGTCCTCGCGGCAGAACTCCAGGGACTGCTCCAGGGAGAGCTTGCGGGCCGGCACCACGTTCTCCGTGGTGTCCGCGGAAGCCGCACGCATGTTGGTGAGCTTCTTCTCCTTGGTGATGTTCACGTCCATGTCGTCGGCGCGGGAGTTCTCTCCGACGATCATGCCCTCGTAGACCTCGGTGCCGGCCTCGGTGAAGATGACACCGCGCTCCTGGAGGTTGACCATCGCGAACGGCGTCACGGAGCCCGCGCGGTCGGCGACCAGCGAGCCGTTGTGGCGGGTGCGCAGCTCGCCGAACCACGGCTCGTGGCCCTCGAAGATGGAGTGCGCGATGCCCGTGCCGCGGGTCTGCGTCAGGAACTCCGTACGGAAGCCGATGAGGCCGCGGGACGGGACGATCCACTCCATGCGGACCCAGCCCGAACCGTGGTTCGTCATGGTCTCCATACGGCCCTTGCGGGTCGCCATCAGCTGGGTGATCGCGCCGAGGTGCTCCTCGGGGGAGTCGATCGTCATGCGCTCGATCGGCTCGTGCGTCTTGCCGTCGACCTGCTTGGTGACGACCTCCGGCTTGCCGACCGTGAGCTCGAAGCCCTCACGGCGCATCTGCTCGACGAGGATGGCCAGCGCGAGCTCACCGCGGCCCTGGACCTCCCAGGCGTCGGGGCGCTCGGTGTCCAGGACGCGGAGCGAGACGTTACCGATCAGCTCGCGGTCGAGGCGGTCCTTCACCTGGCGGGCGGTGACCTTGTGGCCCTTGCCGCCCTTGCCGACGAGCGGCGAGGTGTTCGTACCGATGGTCATCGAGATGGCCGGCTCGTCGACCGTGATCAGCGGCAGCGCGATCGGGTTCTCGGGGTCGGCCAGGGTCTCGCCGATCATGATGTCCGGGATACCGGCGATGGCGCAGATGTCGCCCGGGCCCGCCTTCTCGGCCGCCTTGCGGGTGAGCGCCTCGGTCATCAGCAGTTCGGTGATACGGACGTTGGACATCGTGCCGTCGCGCTTGATCCAGGTGACGGTCTGGCCCTTGCGCAGCTCGCCCTGCTCGACGCGGCAGAGCGCGATACGGCCGAGGAAGTTGTCGGCGTCCAGGTTGGTGACGTGGGCCTGCAGCGGGGCCTCGTCGTCGTACTCCGGGGCCGGGACGTGCGACAGGATGGTGGAGAAGAACGGCTCCAGGTTGTCGCTGTCCGGCGGGACGGTGCCGTCCTCCGGCTTGGTCAGCGAGGCGACGCCGTCACGGGCGCAGGCGTAGACGATCGGGAACTCGATCTGGTCCTCGTCCGCGTCCAGGTCCAGGAACAGGTCGTACGTCTCGTCGACGACCTCGGCGATCCGGGAGTCGGGGCGGTCCGTCTTGTTGATGCAGAGGATGACCGGCATCTTCGCGGCGAGCGCCTTGCGCAGCACGAAGCGGGTCTGCGGGAGCGGGCCTTCGGAGGCGTCGACGAGCAGCACGACCGCGTCCACCATCGACAGACCGCGCTCGACCTCGCCGCCGAAGTCGGCGTGGCCGGGGGTGTCGATGATGTTGATCGTGATCGGGTCCCCGCCGTCCTTGGGGTGATACTTCACCGCCGTGTTCTTGGCGAGGATCGTGATGCCCTTCTCACGCTCCAGGTCGTTCGAGTCCATCATGCGTTCGTCGAGGTTCTCGGCGGCGTGCGCGGCGAAGGCGCCGGCCTGCCTCAGCATGGCGTCGACCAGCGTGGTCTTGCCGTGGTCGACGTGGGCGACGATGGCTACGTTACGGATGTCGTGGCGCGTGGGCATTGGGTGGCTTGCGCTTCTCTCGGATCGTGGGATCAGGCGTCTCAGTCGCTCTCGGGTCCTCGTACGCCCGCCGGGCGGACGCGCCACGGCTACCCACCATGGTACGGGGCTGGCGCGTCCGGGGCTTCCCGGCCCGATCCGCGAGACCGCTCTTCAACCACTCTTCAACCGGAATTCGGCAGTCCTTACCTCGTTGCCCGCCTCGGTATCCGGACCGCGCCGGGTGGGTGCGCAGGGTGCGAAAAGGGGATGCCGAGGGCGGGAAAAAGGGGGGATGCGGAGGGATCCGTGGGGGGATCCGTGGGGCTCCGCAAGATCCCGTGGGGGGCGGGCGGGGGCAATCGGCTCGGGTCCGGCTCGTACCCGACCTTGCCCGCCGGGGAGTCCGGCGGGCAAGGGACTTGAGCCAGTTCTGAGCTTCTGGCGCCGTTCTGACCTGCTACTTCTTCTTGCCTGCCGGGGCTCCGGCGGACTGCGGCATCTTGAAGCCGATGTCCTGGTAGTGGGGTGCCCCGAAGCCGAAGGCGCCGACGTTCGCCAGCTTCTTGTTCGTGGCCACGAGCTGCGGGCGCTGGTAAAGCGGAATTGATCCGGCGGCGGCCCAGATCCGGGCGTCGGCCTGCTTCATCAGATCCCGGGCGGCCCCCTCGTCGAGCTCCGCGGCCGCCTGGTCGAAGAGCTGGTCGATGTGGTCCGTACCGACGCGGGTGTAGTTCTGCTCGACCAGCAGCGAGCCGTCGGTGGCGGGTACCGGCTTGGCGAAGATCGGGCGGTCGTCGGTCGCCGGGTAGGCGGTGGCGGGCCAGGAGTAGAGGGCCAGGTCGTAGTCGCCGGAGGCGATGTGGTCCTTGAAGTAGCTGTCGTCGGCGACCTTGGTGATCGATGTACCGATGCCGATCGAATCGAGCATCGCCGAGATCTTGTTCCCGACGGCACGCAGCGGCTCGGAGCCGGGACCGGACGGCAGGACGAAGCGCAGGGTCAGCGTCTTGCCGTCCTTGCCGAGCGGGCCGCGGCGCGCGTCGGGGGCCTGGGCGGGGGCCGCGGTGCCCGCGGGGGCGTACGCACCGGTGGCGCCGCCCGTCCGCTTGTCCTGGCCGGCGACCTTGGCGGCGGCGTCCTCGGAGGTGCCGGTCCCGGCCAGGCGCCCGGCTTGGCGCAGCAGGGCGGCGCTGTGGAACGCGGCGGCGGAGGCGGGGGCGAGGGCCTGGGGGGCGTTGCGCGGCCCGTTGCGGTCACCGGGCTTGTTGTCATCGGGCTTGTTGTCGTCGGGCTTGCTCCCGCCGTCGGTTCCGGTGCCGGTGTCGGTTCCGGTGACCGGCTTGTTGTCGTCGGGCTCGCCCTGCTTCCCGGGCGTGGCCGCCTTGTCGTCCTTCCCGGCGGCGTCCTTGTCCTTCTCGCCCTTCTTCCCGGCCTCGCCGCCCGCCTTGGTGCCGTCCGGCTTCTTGACCGCGCCCTCCCGCGTCCAGCCCGCGTCGGCCAGCAGCGCCCGCGCCTCGTCGGCGTCGTGCCCGCCGAGTGCGCCGCTGCTGTCCTTGTACGCCGGCTGCCCGGCCAGGGCCACGTGGCTGCCGAGCGGTGCGGCGGGCAGGCCGAGGGGTTTGAGTACGGTGTCGGCGAGTTCCTGGCGGTTCAGGGCCCGGGCGACCGCCCGGCGTACCCGGTCGTCGGCGAGCGGCCCGGACTCGCCGTTCAGCGCGAGCTGGGTGTAGGCGGGCTCCAGCGACTTGCGGACCACGTACGCGCGCAGCTTGCTCTGCTCGGCCGCGTACGCCTCGGCGGCTGCCCGGTTCTTCTCCCTGGCCGCCTGCGCGGCCGCCGCCACCGTCTCGTCCGAGCCGTGCGCCTCGGCCCAGGAGCGCAGTGCGGCGGCCGGGCCGCTCCCGGAGCCGGGGCCCTGGGCGAGCGGCTGCCCGTTCCCGCCCTTGTCACGGGCCGCCTGCACGATGCGGTGCGCCGCCGCGGCGTCGATGTCCGCGACGTCGATCTTCCCCTCGGTCAGCGCCTGGGTGCGGTCCTGCGGCTTGACGGCCCGGAAGACCAGCGTGTCGAGCTTGGCCGGGCTCCCCCACCAGCGCGGATTGCGGTCCAGGGTGACCTCGCCGGTCTCCGGGTCCACGCCGCGCAGCCGGAACGGTCCCGCGGTGGCCTTGAGCGTGGTCCGCGCCCCGTCGTTGAAGGTGCCCGGGGTGCCCGTCACCTCCTTCGGGTACAGCGGGGAGAAGAGCGAGCGCCAGTCCGCGTACGGCTTGGCGAAGGTGACCCGTACCTCCTGCGCGTCGTTGCCGCGCTCGATCTTCTCGATCCGCTCGTAGCCGGCGTTGCGGGCGGTCCAGTACGCCGAGTCCTTGCCGTTCAGCGCCCGCCACTGGGCGACGAAGTCCGACGCCTCGATCGCCCGGCCGTCGCTCCACACCGCCCGCTGGTTGAGCCGGTAGAGCACCACCTGCTTGGGCTCGCGCTCGACCACCTTCGCGGACTTCAGATAGTCCGTGTCGAGTTGCGGCCTGCCCTGGGCGTCCAGCGGGAAGAGCGTCGGCAGCAGGGCGCCGGTGATGCGGGTGGTGGCGCTGTCGGCGTCGGCCTGGAAGGCGTTGAGGGTGGCGGGCACGGCATCGATCGCCCAGGTGGCCCTGCCGCCCGCCGCGACCAGGTTCCGGGCCGTGACCGCGATGTCCTGCGGGGCCGCGGCGGCGGTGGTGCCGCTGTCGTCGGAGGTGCAGCCGGCCAGCACGGGGAGCGTCAGCACACCCGTCGTGAGGAGCGCGAGCGAGCGGCGCTTTCGGGCCGTCCCCCGCGGGACGCCGACGTGGGACATGGCTGATACCTCCGAGGCCGGCCCGGTCCACCCGCACCGGGGTGGACCGGATTGTGCTTTTTAGTGGCATATGCAGTTGATCACACCGATTCCGTTCCTCCACTGAAGGCGCCCTCGCGCGAGAGGCGGCGCAGACACGGCGCAGCGCCTCCCGAACCTCACCCGTGCGGCGGAGCGGCCCCGGGAGACCGGAAGGGCCCGCACCCTTCCCAACGGAGGTGTGACGCGCGACACTCTCAGGCGCATGAACATGACCGCCCGCGACTGCGGAAGTGAGAGCAAGTCATGTCACTGCACGACGAATTGACGGCAATTCAGCACTGTCTCGACGACCTGGTCCGCACCGTCGGCCGACTGGAGCGGAGCCTCGCGCAACTGCGCGCGACGGAAGCCGGGCCGGCGCCGCTCGAAGCCGCCGACCGCACCGGTCCCGTCGACGGCGTCATCACGATCAGCGAAACGCCGTACGACGCCACCCTGTGGACGGACTCGGACGACGAAGGTCTGGGCGTCCGGGGCCGGCACGCCCCCTAGGAGAGTTCCTTGGCCACCGGTACGGAAACAGGAACAGGTACACAACCACCTCACCCGAAGGGCGCGGCGGGCGTCCACCACGCCTCCCGGGCCGCCATCGCCGCCCGCCACCTGCGCACCGACCGCTGGTGGCTGGCGCCCGCGACGTCCGCCGGGGGGCTGCTCGCCTTCATCGTCTACTCGACGTGGCGGGCCTTCTCGAACGCCGACTACTACGCGGCCCCCTATGTGTCGCCGTTCTACTCGCCCTGCCTGGCGGAGAACTGCGCCCCCATGCGGCACGGCCCGAACTGGGAGCTCTTCGGGAGCTGGTGGGGCCTCTCCCCCTCGCTGCTGATCCTGGTCTTCCCGTTGGGCTTCCGGCTGACCTGCTACTACTACCGCAAGGCCTATTACCGGGGCTTCTGGGCGTCGCCCCCGGCCTGCGCGGTCGCCGAGCCGCACACCACGTACACCGGCGAGACCCGCTTCCCGCTGATCATGCAGAACATCCACCGGTACTTCTTCTACGCCGCGGTGCCGGTCGCCGGGATACTCACGTACGACACCGTGCTCTCCTTCCGCGACGAGCACTACGCCTGGGGCCACATGGGCCTCGGCTCGCTGATCTTCCTGGTCAACATCACCCTGATCTGGGCGTACACCCTGTCCTGCCACTCCTGCCGGCACATCATCGGCGGCCGGCTGCGGCACTTCTCCAAGCACCCCGTGCGCTACCGGCTGTGGGGCTGGGTGGGCCGGCTGAACGCCCGGCACATGCTGCTCGCCTGGGCCTCCCTGATCAGCGTGGCGCTCGCCGACTTCTACGTCTATCTCGTCGCCTCCGGCGCCTTCGACGATCCGAGGTTTTTCTGAATGACAGAGCTCGAACGGCAGCAGTGGGACGTCGTCGTGGTCGGTGCCGGAGGCGCCGGGCTGCGCGCCGCCATCGAGGCGCGGGAGCGCGGTGCCCGTACCGCGGTCATCTGCAAATCGCTCTTCGGCAAGGCGCACACCGTCATGGCGGAGGGCGGAATCGCCGCCTCCATGGGCAATGTGAACTCCGGGGACAACTGGCAGGTGCACTTCCGCGACACCATGCGCGGCGGGAAGTTCCTCAATCAGTGGCGGATGGCGGAACTGCACGCCAAGGAGGCGCCCGACCGGGTCTGGGAGCTGGAGACCTGGGGTGCGCTCTTCGACCGTACGCCGGAGGGGAAGATCTCCCAGCGCAACTTCGGCGGCCACGAGTACCCGCGTCTCGCGCACGTCGGGGACCGTACCGGCCTCGAACTGATCCGCACCCTCCAGCAGAAGATCGTCTCGCTGCAACAGGAGGACTACCGCGAACTCGGCGACTACGAAGCCCGGTTGAAGGTCTTCCAGGAGTGCACCGTCACCCGCGTCCTCAAGGATGGGGAGCGAAGCGAGGTGGGGGTCCCCCCCGGCCGAAGGCTCGGGGGGAGGGTCTCCGGCACCTTCTGCTACGAGCGCGAGTCCGGCCGCTTCTTCGTGCTGGAAGCACCTGCGGTCGTCCTCGCCACCGGCGGCATCGGCAAGTCGTTCAAGGTGACGTCGAACTCCTGGGAGTACACCGGCGACGGCCACGCCCTCGCCCTGCTGGCGGGCGCACCGCTGCTGAACATGGAGTTCGTGCAGTTCCATCCGACCGGCATGGTCTGGCCGCCGTCCGTGAAGGGCATCCTCGTCACGGAATCGGTGCGCGGGGACGGCGGGGTGCTGCGCAACTCCGAGGGCAAGCGGTTCATGTTCGACTACGTCCCCGATGTGTTCAAGGAGAAGTACGCACAGTCGGAGGAGGAGGGCGACCGCTGGTACGAGGACCCGGACCACAACCGCCGCCCGCCCGAACTGCTGCCGCGCGACGAGGTCGCCCGGGCCATCAATTCCGAGGTGAAGGCGGGCCGGGGCTCACCGCACGGCGGGGTGTTCCTGGACGTGTCGACCCGGATGCCCGCGGAGACGATCCGGCGCCGGCTGCCCTCGATGTACCACCAGTTCAAGGAGCTGGCGGACGTCGACATCACGGCGGAGGCGATGGAGGTCGGGCCGACCTGTCACTACGTGATGGGCGGGATCGCCGTCGACTCCGACACCGCGGCCGCCGTGGCCGTGCCCGGTCTGTACGCGGCGGGCGAGGTCGCGGGCGGCATGCACGGCTCCAACCGGCTCGGCGGGAACTCCCTCTCCGACCTGCTGGTCTTCGGACGGCGGGCCGGGCTGCACGCCGCCGAGTACGCGAACGCCATCGGTACCCCACCGGTGGTGGACGAGGAGCAGATCGACGCGGCGGCGGCGGAGGCCCTGCGTCCGTTCAGCGCCGGGGAGCCGGACACGGCCGAGGGACCGGACACGCCCGACGGGCCCGGGGAATCCGTGGAGAATCCGTACACCCTCCACCAGGAACTCCAGCGGACGATGAACGACCTGGTCGGCATCATCCGGCGGGCGCCCGAGATGGAACAGGCCCTGGAGAAGCTGGCCACGCTGCGGGTACGGGCACGGCGCGCCGCCGTCGAGGGGCACCGGCAGTTCAACCCGGGCTGGCACCTCGCCCTGGACCTGCGGAACATGCTGCTGGTCAGCGAGTGCGTCGCCCGGGCCGCACTGGAGCGCACGGAGAGCCGGGGCGGCCACACCCGCGAGGACTGCCCGACGATGGAGCGCTCCTGGCGCCCGGCCAATCTGCTGTGCCGGCTCGCCGACGAGGCCGCCGAAGGCGCGTCGGGCGGCCGGATCGAACTCGTACGGAAGACGACCGAACCCATCCGCCCTGACCTGCTCGCCCTCTTCGAGAAGGAGGAGCTGGTCAAGTACCTGGCCGAAGAGGAGCTGGACAAGTGAGCGGCTACAACGCGCGGTTCAGGGTGTGGCGCGGGAATCCGGACGGCGGTGGTCTGGCGGACTTCGAGGTCGAGGTGAACGACGGAGAGGTCGTCCTCGACATCATCCACCGGATCCAGTCGACCCAGGCGGGCGATCTCGCGGTGCGCTGGAACTGCAAGGCGGGCAAGTGCGGTTCGTGCAGCGCGGAGATCAACGGCAGGCCGCGGCTGATGTGCATGACGCGGATGTCGGTGTTCGACCGCGAGGAGACGATCACCGTCACCCCGTTGCGGGCCTTCCCGGTCGTCCGGGATCTGGTGACGGACGTGACGTTCAACTACGCCAAGGCACGGGAAGTGCCCGCCTTCGTACCCCCGGAAGGGGTGAAGGCGGGCGACTACCGGATGCAGCAGGTCGACGTGGACCGCTCGCAGGAGTTCCGCAAGTGCATCGAGTGCTTCCTGTGCCAGGACACCTGCCATGTGGTGCGCGACCACGAGGAGAACAAGGAGGCGTTCGCCGGGCCGCGCTTCCTGATGCGGATCGCCGAACTGGACATGCACCCCCTGGACGCCGCCGCCGAGTCGGGACTCGACCGGAAGGCGACGGCGCAGGAGGAGCACGGGCTGGGGTACTGCAACATCACGAAGTGCTGTACAGAGGTGTGCCCCGAACACATCAGGATCACCGACAACGCGCTGATCCCGCTGAAGGAACGGGCCGTGGACCGCAAGTACGACCCGCTGGTGTGGCTGGGGAACAAGATCGGCCGGCGCGGGGACCGGTCGTGAGGCCGGGCGGAGGCCGGGCGTGAGACCGGGGGCGAGGCCGGGCGTCGGGCCGGGCGTGAGCGAGGTCAGCCGAGCAGCTTGACGATCGCCTCGGTGGCGTCCGTCTCGCCGAGGCGCGGGAAGATCTTCTCGACGCTGTTGCGGTGGGCATCGGCGTCCATGTCGGTGACCGCGTCCGTGGCGACGGTCACGTGGTAGCCGTGCTCGTGGGCGGCGCGGGCGGTGGACTCGACGCCGATACTGGTCGCCACGCCCGTGACGACGACCTGGGTGACGCCGCGGCGACGCAGCTGGAGGTCGAGGTCGGTGCCGTAGAAGGCTCCCCACTGCTGCTTGGTGACGACGATGTCGCCCTCGCGCGGTCCGAGCTCGGAGACGATCTCGGCCCAGTCGGCGGCGGGCGTGCCGGAGGGCCTGGGCGTCTCGGTGCGACCGGGGGCGCCGCCGGTGACGCGGACCAGGACGACCGGAAGGCCCTTGGCGCGGAAGGCGTCGGCGAGGGTCGCGGAGTTCGCGACGATGTCGGCGGCGGGGTGGACGGTGGGCAGTCCGACGATGCCCTTCTGCAGGTCGACGACGACCAGGGCGGTCTTGGGGTCCAGGGTGGTGGCGGTCATGGTGGTGCTCCTGTGCACTCGGGGGTGGGAACGGGTTCAGTTACGGGTGCGCAGGGCGCGGTCGGCGACGGTCAGGACGATCAGCGGCGGGCCGAGTACGACGGAGACCGCTGCCATGAGGTGGAGCCCGCCGTTGCTCGCCGACTGGCCGTGGGCGAGGGCGATCAGGCTCGATGCGGCGATGGCCCCGATGTACTGGGCGGCGCGCTGAAGTCCGGCGGCGGAGCCGATGCTCTCGGGCGGGGCGTACGCCTGGACGGCGGCCTGGTTGCTCGTACCGATCAGCCCCTGCGGGATGCCGGAGCAGGCCCCGGCGAGCAGCAGTACGGCCAGCGGGGTGGAGCCGGAAAAGGACGCCGGCGTCCCGGCACCGGTGAGCAGCACGCAGGCCGGCGTGAGTGGTCCGCGGATGCCCTTCGTACGGGCGCCGAGCAGCGAGCGGGTGCGAGTGCCGTCACCGGTGCGGGCACGGGAAGCGGCGCCGCCCCCCCGTATCGCTTCCGGGGGTGCCGCCCGGCCGGGCGGTCGGCCGGTCACTTCCCGACCAGTCGGTCGAGCAGATCGGCGGCCTCGGCGACCGTGCGGCGTTCGGCCCCGTCGAGCTCAGTGGCGATGGCCTCGGCGAGCCAGTTGTGCTTGGCGGCCCGGACCGCGGCGAGCGTCGTGAGTCCGGTCTCCGTGATCGACATCACCGATTTCCGGCCGTCGGCCGGATCGGGTGCCCGCTCGACGAGCCCCTGGCTCTCCAGTGCGCCGAGTGTCAGCCGCATGGACTGCGGACGCACGTACTCGGCACGGGCCAGCGCGGCCGTGGTGGCCGGGCCCTCACCCTCCAGTCTGGCGAGCACCGAGCGCTGCGTCGGCGTGAGCAGGCTGTCCGACGAGGTGGTGCGCAGCCGCCGGATCAGGCGGCTGACCACTGCGGTGAGCTGCGTCGCCAGCTGCTCGGCGCCGAGCTCGGCGTGAGGGTCGGCGGGCATGGCCTCGGTTGGTTCCGGCACACCTCCAGCGTAGAAGACAGACAGGCCACCTTGCAAGGTTGCCTGTCTATTTTTCGGCCAGGGACCGGGGTCGGTCTTGCTCGTCACACGGCCCGCGATCTAGGGTGAATGCGCTTTCAAAACAGGGTGGTACGTGCAACAGCAGGTGCTTGGGTACGGAAGAAGAAGCGGACGGTCGGTCGAGTGAGCGCCCCAACGGTGTACGACGTCGCCGAGCGGTCGGGCGTCTCCATTGCCACGGTCTCGCGGGTCTACCGCACCCCCGATTCGGTGCGTGCCCAAACCCGCGAGCGGGTCCTGGAAGCCGCCCGCCAGCTCGGTTACGTACCCAGTGGCAATGCCCGCGGCCTGGCCAGCCGGACCACTGGCGTACTCGGTCTCTGCTTCCCCGACATGGCCGATCCCGACGCCGAGGCCGACGCGGAGGCCGACAGCGACGCCGACGACGCGGTGATGCTCTACTCCGACCAGATCATCCGCGGCATGGAACGTGCGGCGCGTCGGCACGGATACGCGCTGCTGATCGCCGCCTCTCTGGAGGGCGGACCGGAGAGCGTCGCGAAGGTCGCGGGACGGGTCGACGGCTTCGCTGTACTGGCGCGGACCGTGCCGACCGAGGACCTCGAAGTGATATCGCGCCGCCTGCCGGTGGTGATGCTCGCCGGACCTCGCGAGATCGACCATCTCGATCACATCGTCGTCGCGAACGCCGACGGGGAGCGCGAACTGACGCGCCACCTGATCGAGGACCACGGGCTGCGCCGGCTCGCCTTCGTCGGGGGCAACGCCGACTCCCCGGACGCCGAGGCACGGTTCCACGGCTTCCAGGAGGCGTGCGCCGACGCCGGGCTGCCGGTACCGGACGAGCCGGATCTGCGGGTCGAGATGATGACCCAGCCCGAGGGCGCGCGGGCCGCGGAAGCGCTGCTCGACCGGGACTCCGAGTGGCCGCAGGGCATGCTGTTCGCCAACGACCAGATGGCGGTGGGCGCGTTGCGCGCACTGGAACGGCGCGGGGTGCGGGTGCCCGAGGACATCGCGGTGACCGGCTTCGACGGGATTCCGCTCAGCCGGATCGTGCGCCCCTCACTCACGACCGTACGCCAGCCGATCCGCCAACTCGGCGAGCAGGCCGTCGAGTTGCTGGTGCAGCGGCTGGGCAACAGCGGACGTGAGCCGGTCTCGCTGATGCTCCCGGTTTCCCTGATCCACCGAGCGAGCTGCGGCTGCGGCTGACGGGCCCGCCCGCCCCGGCACCTGCCCGCCCAGGCCCTGATCTGCCGGGCAGGCCCCGAACCCGCCTCACCGCCCCAGCCGCGCCCCGAAGAACCGCCGTCGGGCCGCCCGCAGCTCCCCCGTCTCCGCCGCCAGCCCCTCGTACTCGAAGTGCCCCGCGCTCAGCACCTGGAGCTCGCGCTCACCCGCCAGCGCGTTGTGCACGGCGAACTGCCCCGGCGGCGGCACCGAAGGATCGAAGAGCGCCGCAGCCACCAGCGTGGGCAGCTCCAGCCGGGTCGCAGCCGTGGCGGCGTCGAAGTACCGCAGCACTTCGGTGACCTCGGGGTGTTCCCGGTGATAGCCCCGCACCGCCTCCCCGCTGCCCACGCACGGCAGCGTGAGCCGCAACGGATGGTTGCCGAAGGTCGGCACGGTCAGCTGCGCGGCCCCGAACCGGCCGTCCCAGGGCAGAGCCAGCGCGCCGAGACCGCCGCCGAAGCTCTCTCCGAGGTATCCGAGCCGCGGGCCGCCCTCCCCGGGCGTCAGTTCCGGCACCAGCTCGTGCAGCGCCGACGCCGCGCACCACAGGTCCGCCACGCAGTCGCCGATGACGTAGGTGTCGCGCGACTCGATGCCGTGCAGCACATGACCGCCGGCCGTGTCCGGGACACCCGGACGCAGGCCACGCGCTCCCATGCCCCGTACGCACGGCAGGATCGCCGCCGCCCGGGGCAACGGCAGCGGCACATCGGGGCCCGGCTCCTGCCGGCCTCCGTAACCGTGCCCGACGACGAATCCGTACTCCGCGCCCCCCTCGGCCGGCAGCGCGACCCAGCCCCCGAGCCGCACCCCGCCCACCGATGTGAACGTCACGCCGTGAATCCGTACACCGTCACGCTCGTCCTCCAGCGGGCCGATCTCCGGCTCCGTGGCGACCTTGCGAGCCTCCTCGTACCGGGCCCGCCAGAAGGCGTCGAAGTCGTCCGGGGCGGCGGGAGCGGGGATGAGCAGCAGGTCGTCGAGCGTGCGCCCGTAAGCCGGATCGAAGGGGAAGCCATGTTCGAACGGAGCCATGATCACGACAATATCGCCCCCGCCCGCGCCGGCGCAGACCATCGAGCACGCTGATCAACGCCGCGAAATAGGTCACATCATTACCAATTTCACAAACGTCATGCTTACCGTGCCAAGTCGAACATTCAGATGTCCAGCACGTTGCACGAGTGTGACCTAGCACCCTCTTGCGGATTCCTGAATCTCTGCCGCAGAGTGATGTATGCGCTTACAGGCAGCGCATACATCAGGATTGCTCAAGGAGGAGCCCTCCATGCCCCGCACCGCCAGAAACGCCTCGATCGGTATCGCAGTCGCAGCCGCGCTCACTTTCGGTCTCACCGCGTGCGGCAGTTCCGGCAGCGACGACGTCGCCGCGGACAAGAAGCAGACGCTCACCGTCTGGGCCATGGGGGCCGAGGGCGAGAAGCTCGCGGATGTGGCCAAGGAGTACACCGAGGCCAACCCGAACGTGACCGTGAAGGTGACCCCGGTCGGCTGGGACGTCGCCCACCAGAAGCTGGTCTCCGCGGCCGCCGCCGGCACCCTGCCGGACGTGGCGCAGATGGGCGGCAGCTACCTGGGCGAGTTCGCCGAGCTCGGCGTTCTGGAGCCGGTCGACACCAAGACGTTCAATGAGAAGGACTTCTTCCACTCCGGCTGGCAGCAGGGCGAGGTGGACGGCAAGGCGTACGGCGTGCCGTGGTACGTCGACACCCGCGTCCTCTACTACCGCACCGACCTGGCCGAGAAGGCCGGCATCACCAAGGCTCCGACCAACTGGAAGGAGATGCAGGACCTCGCCACGGCCTACCAGAAGAAGGCCGGAACCAAGTGGGGCCTGTCCATCCAGCCGAGCGGCCTGGACACGGTGCAGAACTTCTACTCCTTCCTGTACTCGGCCGGCGGCGAGATCGTCAACGACAAGGGCGAGGTCGTCATCGACAGCCCCGAGGCCGTCAAGGCGCTCAAGGAGTACGGCTCGTACTTCGACAAGGGGCTCTCCAACAAGTCCGTGCAGCCCGGCTACGACGTGGTGAAGGACTTCGGCAACGGCCGCGTCCCGATGTTCTTCGGCGGCCCCTGGCACGTCACCCTGCTGAACGAGGGCCAGCCGCAGATCAAGGGCAAGTGGGCGGTGGCCAATGTGCCCGCCGACAAGGCCTCCGTCTCCATGGCGGGCGGTTCCTCCCTGGTCGTCTCCAAGGACAGCAAGCACAAGGCCGCCGCCACCGAGTTCATCAAGTACCTGACGGACACCAAGGGTCAGGCCGACTGGTACAAGCGCACCAAGGACCTGCCGGCCAACACCGCCGCCTGGACCTCCGGCGACCTCGCCGCCGACCCGGACCTCCAGGTCTTCAAGAAGCAGATGGACACGGCCAAGTCCTCCCCGTCGCTGTCCAACTGGACCGAGATCACCGACAAGGTCGACCAGGCCATCGCCAAGGTCACCCAGGGCAAGGCGTCCGCCGAGGACGCGCTCAAGACGGCCCAGTCCGAAATCGAAGGCCTCGTGAAGTAGGAGTCATGCGCACCATGACCTCAAAGGCCGCGGAGTCGGCCACGGTGCAGGCCGGGCCGGGGACCACCGAGTCCCCGGCCACCGGGCCCGCAGGCCGCCGGGGTGGCAAGAAGTCGTCGATGGGCGTGCAGAACGTGGCCGGCTGGCTGTTCTCCACCCCCTTCCTCGTCCTCTTCCTCGTCTTCATGGCGTTCCCGATCCTCGCGACGCTGGTGATGAGCTTCACCGACTTCGGGCTGCGCAATGTCACGCACCCGCTGGACGCGAACTTCATCGGCTTCGAGAACTACGTCAATCTCTTCAGCGACGACAAGTTCCTCAAGTCGCTGTTCAACACGGCGTACTTCGTGGTGATCGGCGTCCCGCTGACGATCTTCCTCGGACTGGTCGTCGCCGTACTGCTGAACAACGGCATCGACCGGGCGCGGACCTTCTTCCGCGTCGGCTTCTACGCACCGGTGGTCACGACCATCGTCGCGGTCGCCGTGGTCTGGCGGTTCGTGCTCGACCCGAGCGACGGGCTCGTCGCGGGGCTCTTCTCCGAAGTGGGACTCACCTCGCCCGACTTCCTGGGCTCCGAGACGCTCGCCATGCCCTCGATGATCGCGATGGCGGTCTGGCGCAACCTCGGTACGGTCATGGTGCTCTTCATCGCCGGTCTGCAGGCCATTCCCACCGAAGTGCGGGAAGCCGCGCGGCTGGACGGCGCCGGCGTCTGGCAGGAGTTCAAGGGCATCACCGTGCCCCTGCTGCGGCCCACGCTGCTCTACGCCACGGTGATCACCACCATCGGCTACCTCAATGTCTTCGAGGAGCCGTTCGTGATGACCCAGGGCGGTCCCTCGGACTCCACGCTCACCGTCTCGCTGAACATGTACCGCGAGGGCTTCAACTTCTTCCACATGGGCTATGCGAGTGCCATGGCGTATGTCCTCTTCGTAGTGATCATGGGCATCACGGTGCTGCAGCTCCGACTGCTGAAGGACAACACGAAATGAGCGCCACCAGTGCACCGGGCGCCGTCTCGACGGCGCCGGCGAAGAAGCCCCAGGACGCACCGGAGTCCGGCGCGAAGAAGGCCCGCAACCCGAAGCGCGTCCTCGTCTACGTCCTGCTCTCCCTCGGTCTGCTGATCATGTCGGCGCCGTTCCTGTGGATGGCCCTCTCGGCGTTCAAGACGTCGCAGGAGCTGACCGCGAGCCCGCCGGTGTGGATCCCGACCGAGTGGACGCTGGACAACTTCCGGGACCTGCTCGACAAGCTCGATCTGCCGCTGTACTTCATGAACTCGGTGATCGTGGCGGTGCTGGTCACCGTCTCGAACCTGGTGTTCTGCTCGATGCTCGGGTACGCCCTGGCCAAGCTGAACTTCGCCGGACGCAACAAGATCTTCGGCCTGGTCCTCGGCGCCCTGATGGTGCCCGGCAACCTGATGCTGCTGCCGCTGTTCGTGCTGATGAGCAAGTTGCACCTGATCGACTCGTACGCGGGCCTGGTGCTGCCGTTCGCCGCCGGAGCCTTCGGTGTCTTCCTGATGCGCCAGTTCATGCAGTCGATCCCGGACGAGCTGCTGGAAGCGGCCCGGATGGACGGCGCCGGTGAGTGGTACATCTTCTGGCGGATCGTGATGCCGCTGGTGAAGCCCGCCCTGGCGACGCTCTCGATCTTCACGTTCCTGGGCTCCTGGAACAACTTCGTCTGGCCGCTCATCGCGACCAACGACCCCGACAAGTACACCCTTCCGGTCGCGCTGGCCACCTTCGCCACCGACCCCAACAAGGCGGGCGGATCCAACGGCATGCTGATGGCCGGGTCCTTCCTGATCGTGCTGCCGGTCCTGGTCGTCTTCATCGCGCTCCAGCGGCACTTCACCCAGGGCATCGCCACGGCGGGCATGAAGTAGCCCACCCGGCCGCCCCACCCGAAACGTACGAGGCCGCACCCAGCACCCCGCCGGCCACACCCCTTCACGCACCAGAAAGACAGTTTGCGATGACTCACACCCAGGTCCCGTTCCCCGAAGGCTTCCTGTGGGGCGCCTCCACGGCCGCCCACCAGATCGAGGGCAACAACACCAACAGCGACTGGTGGGTCAAGGAGCACGCCGCGGGCACCCACATCCAGGAGCCGAGCCTGGACGCCTGCGACAGCTACCACCGCTGGCACGAGGACATGGACACGCTGGCCGGTCTCGGCTTCACCGACTACCGGTTCTCCATCGAGTGGGCCCGCATCGAGCCGGCCGAGGGCCGCTTCTCCCGCGCCGAGCTCGCCCACTACCGCCGCATGGTCGAGGGCGCCATCGAGCGCGGCCTGCGCCCCATGATCACGCTGCACCACTTCACCGTGCCGCAGTGGTTCGAGGCGCGCGGCGGCTGGACCGCCGACGGCGCGGTCGAGCTCTTCGCCCGCTACGTCGCCGCCTGCGCACCGGTGATCGCCGAGGGCGTCAGCCACGTCTGCACGATCAACGAGCCGAACATGATCGCCGTCATGGCCGGCCAGGCCAAGCGCGGCGACAACAGCTTCCCGCCCGCCGGTCTGCCGACCCCCGACGACGAGACCACCGAGGCCGTCATCGCCGCGCACCACGCGGCCGTCAAGGAGGTCCGGGCGATCAACGCCGGCATCCGGGTCGGCTGGACCATCGCCAACCAGGTCTACCAGGCCCTGCCCGGCGCCGAGGAGGTCACCGCGGCCTACCGTCACCCCCGCGAGGACGTCTTCATCGAGGCCGCCCGCGGTGACGACTGGATCGGTGTGCAGTCCTACACCCGGACCAAGATCGGACCCGAAGGCCCCATCCCGACGCCGGACGACGCCGAGCGCACCCTCACGCAGTGGGAGTACTACCCTTCCGCTGTCGGCCACGCGCTGCGCCACACCGCCGAGGTTCTCGGGAACGACGTGCCGCTGATCGTGACCGAGAACGGCATCGCGACCGACGACGACAGCCGCCGCGTGGACTACTACACCGGTGCGCTGAACGAGGTCGCGTCCGCGCTCCAGGACGGCCTGAACATCCAGGGCTACCTGGCCTGGAGCGCGCTCGACAACTACGAGTGGGGCTCCTACAAGCCGACCTTCGGCCTGATCGGCTGGGACCCGGAGACCTTCGAGCGCCTGCCCAAGCCGTCCGCCGTCTGGCTGGGCGAGATGGGCCGCACGCGCGCGCTGCCGCGCATCGCCGACTGACGTCGGCCCCCCGACCGGGAGCGACCTGACCGCTCCCGCCCGTACGGGAACCGGCGATACCTGACGGACGCCGGTTCCCGTACAGCCGGGCCCTGTCCGGCCCGATCCGCCGGACAGGCCCATCGCCCGCGTGGGCGCCGCACGTATCCAGCCCCGCC
>NZ_JBHVFF010000181.1:0-17596 GCF_042801895.1 Streptomyces sp. NPDC057543
TTCCCCACCCGGGAACGGCGCCGCGCCGCGTCGCGCTGTGGGCCGGTGGAGTGCCGGACGGGGGAAACCGAAACGTCTTCAGCGGTTAGCCGCAGCGGTATTGCCACAGTGGGTAGCCCACTTCTACGTTCTTCACACGCACCTCGTCTACGTGCGTAGACCCGTTCCGCCACAGTGAGGAGGGGTACATGACCCGCACCGTCATCCACGGTGGTCTCGTCATCACCGCGTCCGACGAAATGCATGCCGACGTACTCATCGAGGGCGGCCGCATCGCGGCTCTCGCAGCACCCGACAGCGACGCGGCCGAGAGCTGGAGCGCCGACCGGAGGATCGACGCCACCGGCAAATACGTCATCCCGGGCGGTGTCGACGCGCATACGCACATGGAGATGCCCTTCGGCGGCACCTACGCCTCCGACACCTTCGAGACCGGTACGCGGGCGGCTGCCTGGGGCGGCACCACCACGATCGTCGACTTCGCCATCCAGTCCGTGGGCCGCCCGGTCCGCGAAGGGCTGGACGCCTGGTACGCGAAGGCCGACGGCAACTGCGCCGTCGACTACGCCTTCCACATGATCCTCTCCGATGTGAACGAGTCCTCGCTCAAGGAGATGGACCTTCTCGTATCCGAGGGCGTCACCTCCTTCAAGCTGTTCATGGCCTACCCCGGTGTCTTCTACAGCGACGACGGCCAGATCCTGCGCGCGATGCAACGGGCCTCCCACAACGGCGGCCTGATCATGATGCACGCGGAGAACGGCATCGCCATCGATGTCCTCGTCGAACAGGCGCTGGCCGGGGGCCATGCCGACCCGCGCTACCACGGCGACGTCCGCAAGGTGGCGCTGGAGGCCGAGGCCACCCACCGCGCCATCCAGCTCGCCCGTGTCGCCGGATCCCCGCTCTATGTCGTGCACGTCTCCGCCGACGAGGCCGTCGCCGAGGTCGCCGCCGCCCGCCACAAGGGCCTTCCCGTCTTCGGCGAGACCTGCCCGCAGTATCTCTTCCTCTCCACCGACAACCTCGCCGAGCCGGACTTCGAGGGCGCGAAATACGTCTGCTCCACCCCCCTGCGTCCCGCGGAACACCAGAAAGCACTCTGGCGGGGCCTCAGGAACAACGAACTCCAGGTCGTCTCCACCGACCACTGCCCCTTCTGTTTCTCCGGCCAGAAGGAGATGGGGCGCGGCGACTTCTCGAAGATCCCCAACGGCATGCCCGGCGTGGAGAACCGGATGGATCTCCTCCATCAGGCGGTCGTGGAGGGTCACATCTCGCGCCGCCGCTGGATCGAGATCGCCTGCGCCTCCCCGGCCCGGATGTTCGGCCTCTACCCGAAGAAGGGCACCATCGCGCCGGGCGCCGACGCCGACGTCGTCATCTACGACCCGGCGTGCGAACAGACCCTTTCCGCCGAGACCCATCACATGAACGTCGACTACTCCGCATACGAAGGAAAGCGGATCACCGGCCAGGTCGACACCGTGCTCTCACGCGGTGAAGTCGTCGTCGACGGAAGGAAGTTCACCGGCCGGGCCGGTCACGGCATGTACACCCCGCGCGCCACCTGCCAGTACCTGGACTAGGAGCACCGTCATGGAATTCGGACTCGTCCTCCAGACCGACCCGCCCGCCTCGGCCGTCGTCGGCCTGATGCGCCGCGCCGAACGCAACGGCTTCCGCCACGGCTGGACCTTCGACTCGGCGGTGCTCTGGCAGGAGCCGTTCGTCATCTACAGCCAGATCCTCGAACACACCGAACACCTCGTCGTCGGCCCCATGGTCACCAACCCGTCCACCCGCACCTTGGAGGTCACCGCCTCCACCTTCGCCACCCTCAACGACATGTTCGGCAACCGCACCGTCTGCGGCATCGGCCGGGGCGACTCGGCGATGCGCGTCGCCGGACGCAAACCCAACACTCTGGCCCGCCTCGGCGAGGCCATCGACGTCATCCGCGACCTCGCCGAGGGGCGGGAGGCCGCCGTCGACGGGCAGCCGGTTCAGATCCCCTGGGTGAAGAACGGCAGACTGCCGGTCTGGATGGCCGCGTACGGTCCGAAGGCGCTCGCCCTCGCGGGGCAGAAGGCCGACGGCTTCATCCTCCAGCTCGCCGACCCGTTCCTCACCGAGTGGATGATCAAGGCCGTACGGGACGCGGCGGCACAGGCGGGCCGCGACCCGGACTCCGTGACCATCTGCGTCGCCGCCCCCGCCTATGTGAGCGACGACCTCGACCACGCCCGCGAGCAGTGCCGCTGGTTCGGCGGCATGGTCGGCAACCATGTCGCGGACCTGGTCTCCCGGTACGGCGAGCACTCCGGACTCGTCCCCGAGGCCCTGACCGCGTACATCGCCGGGCGGTCCGGCTACGACTACAGCCACCACGGCCGCGCCGGAAACCCCGACACGGCCTTCGTACCGGACGAGATCGTCGACCGGTTCTGCCTGCTGGGCCCCGCCGAGGCACACATCGAGAAGCTCCGGGCGCTGCGCGACCTGGGCGTCGACCAGTTCGCCGTCTACAACATGCACGACGCGCGCGAGGCGACGATCGATGCCTACGGCTCGCAGATCATTCCGGCGCTGACGACATGACAGCCTGACCGTCAGGCCCGCCCGTCCCACGGTTGTCCGCACCCATGCACCCCATGCACCGCACGCACCCCATGCACCCCCGCGCACCGCCCCGCACGGCACCGCTCCCATGCGAAGGGTCCAGCCGCCATGACATCGATCGTCCCACCCACACCACCCCTTCCACCCGTCCCACCGCAGGACGGGATATCCGACGCGTCGGGCCGCATCGAACTCGCCCCCGGCGCCGTCCCCACCGACAACCGTTTCGTCAACGAGGACCTGTTGCCCGTCCCGCTGGAACGGCGCCGCTGGACGACGTACAACTTCGCCGCGCTCTGGGTCGGCATGGCCCACAACATTCCGTCCTGGCTGCTCGCCTCCGGCCTGGTGGCCCTCGGCATGGACTGGAAACAAGCCGTCTTCACCATTGCGCTCGCCAACCTGATCGTGCTCGGTCCGATGCTCCTCACCGGGCACGCCGGACCCAAGTACGGCATCCCCTTCCCCGTTCTGGCCCGCGCCTCCTTCGGGCTGCGCGGCGCCAATCTGCCCGCGCTGATCCGGGCCGCAGTGGCCTGCGCCTGGTTCGGCATCCAGACCTGGATCGGCGGCGTCGGCATCTTCACCCTGCTCGGGAAGATCTTCGGCGGCTGGGCGAAGGCATCCGAGATCGGTGGGCAGCCGTGGACACTCTGGCTCTGCTTCATCCTCTTCTGGGCGCTCGAACTCGCCATCATCTACCGAGGGATGGACGCCCTGCGGCGGTTCGAGAACTGGGCGGCCCCGTTCGTCATCGTCGGCGCCGTGGTGCTGCTGGTCTGGGTCGCCGTCAAGGCCGGTGGCTTCGGCCCGCTGCTCGACCAGCCCTCGAAGCTCGGCTGGGGCAAGGAGTTCTGGCCGGTCTTCTTCCCCTCCCTGATGGGCATGATCGCCTTCTGGGCCACGCTCTCCCTCAACATCCCCGACTTCACCCGCTTCGGGGCCGGCCAACGTGCCCAGATCCGGGGCCAGTCGCTCGGCCTGCCGACCACGATGACGCTCTTCGCCCTGCTCTCGGTCCTGGTCACCTCCGGCTCGCAGGCCGTGTACGGGGAGGCGATCTGGGACCCGGTCCAGCTCGTCGCCCGGACCGACAACGTCTTCGGGCTGCTCTACGCCCTGGTCACGGTGCTGGTGGCGACGGTCTCCGTGAACATCGCGGCGAACGTCGTGTCACCCGCGTACGACCTGGCGAACCTCGCCCCCAAGCTCATCAACTTCCGTACGGGCGCCCTGATCACGGGTGTCGTCGGCGTCCTCATCATGCCGTGGAAACTCACCGAGACCCCCGAGCTGTACATCTTCACCTGGCTCGGACTGGTCGGCGGACTGCTCGGTACGGTAGCGGGCATCCTGATCGCCGACTACTGGATCGTCCGCCGCACCGTGCTCGACCTGGCGGACCTCTACCGTCCCGGCGGCCGCTACTGGTACGCCAACGGCTGGAACTGGCGCGCGGTCGTCGCGTTCGTCGTCGGCGGCGTCCTCGCGATCGGCGGCTCCCACTCGGCCCCCGGCGCGGGCCCGTTCCCGGCCGGCGGCCTGATCCCGTTCCTGAAGCCGCTCGCGGACTACGGCTGGGCGGTCGGACTGGCCTCGTCGCTGGTGTTGTACGCGGTGCTCAGCGGGCGCTCCGGCTCCGGGGTCACAGCGGCGCGGTCCGACGGGTCAGCAGCGCATTGATGTCGTACGTCTGATCCGGCGGCGGTGTGGCCGTGGGCACCGGCTTGTCGAAGGCCGAGAGGCCCACGACCGCGTTCGCCCCGCCGCCCCGGACCGTGATCCTCAGCGGGTACGGCTTGCCCGTGGCCGCGACGTACACCGTCTCCGCCCTGCCGTCCCTGAGCCTGGTCACCGGCACCACGGGAGCCCCGTCGAGCGTGGTCCTGCGGCCCTTGTTCAGCGTGCCCCGGTCGTTGTTCGCGTGATCGCCGACCAGCTTCCGGAAGGTGTCCAGGTCGCATCCGTTCGTCACGTCGCGCAGCCTCGGGTCGTCGGCCGAACCCTTCATGTAGCGCCCGTTGAGGATCGCGGCGAAGGCCGCGCCGCCGTACGGCACCTGGCTCTTCCAGAAGTCCGCGTCCGGCTTGACCCAGACGTCGTTGCCGCGCTTCACGATCCGGACCGACCCCTGGCTGCTGCCGAGGTCCACCGAACCGGTGCAGTTGCCGTTCCGGTCGAGGGTGAGATCCAGGGTCATCGACGGGATGCCCCTGCCGAGGGTGCCGCGCGTGCTGAGGTGCAAGGAGTGGGCGCTCAGGAGCGCGTCACGTGAGCGGTCTGCGATCTGCTGGGCGGAGAGCTTGTCGATGCCGTTGTCCGCCCGGGCCACACCGCCGCCGATGGCACCGCCGCTCGTGAGTCCCAGCACGAGGACCGCCGCCCAGGCGGCCTGGCGTGTACCGATGAGTTGGCCGGTCACGGCGCCTCCCTCGAAGGGCCCGTCGGGCCTGTTCAGGTGTGCGATCCGATCCTTTTGAGCGTACGCCGGGCAGGTGGGGGTCGCGCGACGGCGAACCACCCACCGAGCGTATACACACGGTGATGTTTTGCCTCGTTTTGTGTCATGGGTGGCGGGGGACGGTTGCCGACGCACCGAGTTCGTCACCGACGAGGAGGAACGGGAAGACATGAAGCTGTCGATGGGGAGCGTGTCCAGGACCGTGCTCCGGGGCGTCGTCGCAGGGGCGGCCGCGGCCCTCGCGGTACCCGCGACCGTCGCCACCGCCGTGACACCCGGGGCGACGCCGCCCGGTCTGTCCTGCGAGACCGGAAAGCACGAGATCGACGACTACACGGGCTACGCGCTGTGCCGCAACGACGGAAGCGCGGCGCAGACCTTCTGGGTGCATCTGGTCTGCGGCTGGTCCCCGGACGTGGACGGCGAGCACGTCACCCTCGATCCGGGGCAGTCCGGTCAGTCCACCGCGCACTGTGCGGGCCTCGGGACCGGGATCGGCGAGATCAGCGTCCGGCCGTAGGCGGTACGCGGAGGGGGCGGGTGGTGCGCTCCTCCGCCCAACCCTCCTCCGAACGGTTGAGCGGACCGCGCATGACTCGTTACCCTCCGGTAAGTTCGTTCGGGCGTACAGGTGCGGGCGTGCGCACCTGCCGAGGCGAGGAAGGCGGGCAGCCCATGTCGTCAACGGAAGCCGTCGAAACCACCGAACCGGCCGGCCTGACCGGACTGGCCGACAGCGCACGGGAGCTGGCCGAAGGCCGTACCACCTCGACCGAGCAGGTGGCCGCGGCCCTGCGGCGCATCGAGGCGAGCCAGGGCACCCTGAACGCCTTCCGGCACCTGCGCGTCGAGGCCGCGCTCGCCGAGGCCGCCGAGGCCGATCGCAGGCTCGCCGCAGGGGAGCGGCTGCCCCTGCTCGGCGTGCCGTTCGCCGTCAAGGACGACACCGATGTCCTCGGCATGCCGACCTACTTCGGCTGCGACGGCGATCTGCCCGCCGCCACCGCCGACAGCGAGGTCGTACGCAGGCTGCGGGCCGCCGGGGCCGTGATCGTCGGGAAGACCAACTCCTGCGAGCTGGGCCAGTGGCCGTTCACCGAGGGCCCCGCCTTCGGCGCCACCCGCAACCCCTGGAACACCGGACACACCCCCGGCGGCTCGTCCGGCGGGTCCGCGGCCGCCGTCGCCGCCGGGCTCGTACCCGCAGCGCTCGGTTCGGACGGCGCCGGGTCCGTCCGGATCCCGGCGGCCTGGACCCACCTCGTCGGCATCAAACCGCAGCGCGGCCGGATCTCCGTCCACCCGCAGAGCGACGCCTTCCAGGGCCTGACCGTCAACGGACCGCTGGCCAGGACCGTCGCCGACGCCGCCCTGCTGCTCGACGCCGTCGCCGGACCCCACCCCGACGACCCGCACCGCCCGCCCGCCGTCGCGGCCTCGGCCGCCGCCCGCCGCGACCCGGGCAGACTGCGCATCGCCCTTGCCTGGCGCCCCCCGCTCACCCTCACCGGCTCCGCACCCCACCCCGAAGTGCGGCGGGCCGTCACCGCACTGGCCGAGGCCCTCGCCCGCCTGGGCCACGACGTCGAGGAGGCCAGGCCCCGCTACGGTCTGATCGGCCTCGGCTTCGTCCCCCGCGCCACCGCCGGGATCGCCGAACTCGCCGCCCGCCACCCCGACCCCGCCCTCCTCGACCCGCGCACCCGCAGCGCCCTGCGCACCGGCACCCGGCTCGGCGGCCGGGTGGTGCGCGCGGCCCGGGGACGGGAGGTGCGCCAGCACCGCAGGATCGGCGCGTTCTTCCGTACGTCCCGGACCCGGGCCGGCTACGACGTGCTGCTCACCCCGACGACCGCCCTGCCACCGCCCCCGATCGGCCGGTTCGACGGGCTGAGCGCCTGGCGCACCGATGTGGCGATGACCGAGGCCTGCCCGTACGCCTGGCCCTGGAACGTACTGGGCTGGCCCGGCATCAACGTTCCGGCCGGGTTCACCGCCGGCGGGCTGCCCGTCGGCGCCCAGCTGCTCGGTCCCTCCCGCAGCGAGGAACGGCTGATCTCCCTCGCCGCCCAGCTGGAGGCCGACCGCCGCTGGTACGAACACCGGCCCCCCGCTCCGTCCCCCTCCCTCAGGCCGGGCGACGGGCGCTGACCACCCACACCCCCGCCCGCAGCAGCACACCGTCCGGGGTCTCGTGCGGCAGCAGCACCTCCGTCATCGCGGCCCGGGTGGCATCGGAGACGGCGAGCCCCGGCGTCCGGGACACGAAGAACTCGACCGCGTCCGCCGCGTCCCGGCCCCAGCGGGTGGCCGCGTTCACGGCGACCGCGGAGATCTCCGTGAACCCGGCCGCGCCCAGCACTTCGTGGAGGCGCTCCGGATCCGACAGGGAGGCCATCGCCGTCGCCACCGCGTTCTCCGAGGTGTGGTCCCGGCCCAGCAGCGAGGCCAGCAGGCCCAGCGCCTTGCTCTCCTCGCCGTCGGCCCGCGGGGGCTGCGGGCAGATGAAGGCCAGTCTGCCGTCGGGCCGCAGCGCGCCGGCGATATGAGTGAAGGCGGCGATGTGGTCGGCGAAGAACATCACACCGCCCCGGCTGATCGCCACGTCGTAGCCGCCCGGCTCGAACGGATGGGTCTGCGCGTCCCCCGACTCGTAGGAAACGGACGGGTATTCCGCCGCCGGGGTGAGGGACCGGGCCCGCTCCAGGAGCGGCGCCGAGATGTCCACGCCGGTGACCCGTCCCCGAGGCGCGCGCCGCGCGGCCGTCCGAGTCGTGTGGCCGCTGCCGCAGCCGATGTCGAGGACCCGGTCGGCCGCACCGATCGCCGCCGCGTCGAACAGCGGCGCGTCGAACCCCGCCAGCATGGCGTTGTAGCGGTCCGGATGGTCGGCCCAGTGCCGACCGACCGGCCCGTTCCAGGTGTCGGTGACGGTCATGCGTGCTCCTTCGTCGTGGTGAGGATGGCCTCGACGCGCTCGACGGCGCAGATCGCACCGAACGCGATCAGATGGACCAGGCAGTGATCGGTGCGCGGCGGTACGCGCCAGGCGGCCACGTCGTCGTCGGTGATCCGGTACGGCGCACGGGCCGCGAGCAGCGCCAGCCGGGCGCCCGGCAGCGCGTCCCGGTCCGGCAGCCGCGCGCCGTGCAGCGGCAGGGGAGTCACACCGTCCCAGGCCGCCACCGACTCCCGTACGAGAGCCAGTTCCTCGTCGCTCAGCAGTCCCGCGCCGAGCTGTGCCGCCGTACGCAGCGCGCCGAACGCCGTACCGATCGCCGTGCCCGCCGCCCACCGCGGTGGCTCGCCCTCCGTTTCGAGCAGGGCCAGACTCTCCCCGGGCGTCAGCTCACGGCGCACGGTGCCGGCCAGGGAGCGGCCCGCCACGGTCCGTACGAGACGGTACTTCTGCGCGCCACAGGGCAGCGCGTTCTCGGTCAGCAGCGACGACACGATCCGGTTGATGAAGTGGAAGGCGAGCGCCGTCCCGATGTGCTCCGCGGACTGCTCGGCCGGGAACGGCCGCACGGTAGTCATGTCCTTTCCCCAGGCAAGCAGTTGACGATGCCCTGGGTCCTTCGGCTGTTCGCCGCGCGCGAGCGTCTCGGCCAGCCGGTGGTCGCCGGTGGCGTGCAGCAGCACGATGTGCGCGTCCACGCAGAACGGACAGCGGTTGGCGAGGGAGACCCCGGCGGCCACCACCTCCTTGTCCGTGCGCGGCGCACGCCCGGCCAGCAGGGACTCCCGCAGCACGGCCCAGGTACCGGCCAGCAGGGGTGGCGCGGCGGACAGGACGACGAAGACTCGGGCACGTTCGATGCCGAAGTCGGTGCCCAGTTGGGCGTACACGTCGGCGACCGTGCCGGTCGCCGATTTCGGAGGTACGGGTGAGGTGTAACGGAAAGGTCCGGTCATGGCGACGATGCTCGCCCGCACGCCCGCCCCAGGTCGTCGTACCCCCGGAGACAGTCACCGCTGATCCCGCGCGACCCACCGCCGTCGCGGCTACTCCCCCCGGAGTAGTCGCGCATCCGTCCCCGGGGGTGATGCCGCCACGGCCGTACGGAAGTTAGGGTGCCGCACATGCGGGGGGACACGAAGGACACCGACCGGCGGACTCGCCTGCTGGACACGGCACTTGCCGTCGTCATCGCCGTGGCGGTCACCGCCGCGGCCGTCGTCGCCTCGGCGCCCGACGCCCTCGACCTGCTGCTCGTCGCGGCCGGCGCACTCGTACTCGCCGGGCACCGCGATGCCCCGCGCGCGGTCCTCGCCGTCACCACGTTCTGCATGCTCGGCTACGTGGTTCACGCGCACCCGGGAAGCTGGGCGGCCTTCCCCGTACTGGCCGCCGTGCACGCCGCCGCCCGGGGCGGACACCGCGCCTGGGGCGTCGCGGCGGGCGCCCTCTTCCTCACCGGCTACTTCACGGTCCTCGCCATCGGCGCACCGGGCCCACGGGAGACCGTCGAACGGACCCTGCTGCTGCTCGGCTGGTTCCTCTGCGCGGGCGTCACCGGACTGATCGACAAGAACTGGCAGGCGTATCTGCGCCAGACCGAACAACGGGCCCTGGACGCCGAACGCAGCCGGGACGAAGCCGCGCTGCGCCGGGCGGGGGAGGAGCGGTTGCGGATCGCCCGCGAGCTGCACGACTCGCTCACCCACTCCATCTCGATCGTCAAGCTCCAGGCGGGAGTCGCCGTGCACCTCGCCCGTAAACGGGGCACCGAGGTGGAGCCCGCGCTGCTCGCCATCCAGGAGGCCAGCGGCGAGGCGATGCGCGAACTGCGGGCGACGCTGGAAGTGCTCCGGACCGACGTCGTCGAGCCCGGCACCGGCCTCGACCGCATCGACGAGCTGGCCGAGCGGGCCCGTACCGCGGGCATCGCCCTCGACGTCACGGTCAGCGGTGACGAACGCCCCCTGCCCCCGGCCGTCGACCGGGCCGCGTACCGCATCGTGCAGGAGGCCCTCACCAATGTCGCCCGGCACGCCGGCCGCGCCACCACGACCGTCCGCCTCACCTACACCGAACGGGCCCTGACCGTGCGCATCGACGACCAGGGACCCCGCACCGCGGGTGACACCGTCACCGCGGGCACCGGACTCACCGGCATGCGCGAACGCGTCACCGCGCTCGGCGGCACCCTCGAAGCCGCCCCCCGCCCGGCCGGTGGCTTCTCCGTATGCGCGGAGCTCCCCCTCCACACCGCCGGAACCCTCGGATGACCGCATCGGACGCGGCGCCGATCCGGGTGCTGATCGTCGACGACCAGGCGCTGATGCGGGCCGGATTCCGAGCGCTGCTCGACGCCGAGGACGGCATCGAGGTGATCGGCGAGGCCGCCGACGGCCACCACGGCCTGGAGCTCGCCCGACTGCACACCCCGGACGTCGCCCTCGTCGACGTACAGATGCCGGTGATGGGCGGCATCGAGACCACCCGCGAGATCGCCGCCGACCCCCGGCTTGCCGCCGTCCACGTCGTGATCCTCACCAATTACGGCCTCGACGAGTACGTCTTCGACGCGCTGCGCGCCGGAGCCGCCGGGTTTCTCCTGAAGGACACCGAACCGGCCGAACTCCTCCGTGCGATCCACGTAGCGGCCCGCGGTGACGCACTGCTCTCGCCCGCCATCACCCGCCGGCTGATCGGCGAATTCGTCGCGAGACCACCCGACCGGACCACCGCCCCCGGTTTCGAGAACCTCACCCGCCGGGAACGCGAAGTCAGCGCACTGGCCGCCCGCGGTCTCACCAACGAGGAGATCGCCGCACACATGGTGATCAGCCCGTTCACCGCGAAGACCCACATCAGCCGCGCCATGACCAAGCTGGGCGCCCGCGACCGGGCGCAGCTCGTCGTCTTCGCGTACGAATCGGGCCTCGTCGCACCCCGCGAACCCCGACCCTGACCCGCATCGCGGCAGCCGGGCCCCGCGAACCACGGCCCCGGACATTCGCACCCGAGCGCCGTAGGCAGGATCATGGAACCGAACGGAGTGGAGGGGTGGTGACAAGTATGGCGTCCGCAGGCCCGCAGTCGGCGCCCGGAGCCGAACCGCCGCAGCCCAGCAGCCCTCAGCACTCCTTCGACGCGGCGAACGACGCGACCGCGGTGGTCGCCGGGACCGGAACGGTCATGGGCTGGACGCACAGCGCGCAGGAGTTGCTCGGCTACCGCGCCGCGGAAGTGGTCGGGAACCCCGCCGACTTCCTCCTCGCCATGCCCGGGGACCCGGTACGGGTGGCGGGCATCGCCGAGCGCTGCCGCACGGGCGTGGGGTGGAGCGGTGTCGCCACCGTGCGGCGGCGCGACGGGCAGCGGATCGAAGTGGATCTGCGGGTCTCGGCCGCGTTCCACCTGGACGGCCGCGAGTGCTTCCTGGTCTCCGGGCGTGAACGGAGGCCGGAGTGGGTCGCGGGGCAGTCGGTGGTCGACGCCTTCCTGACCAGCTCACCGATCGGGATGGCGGTACTGAACCCACAGCTGCGCTACGTCTGGCTGAACGACACCCTGGAACGCATCGGCGGCGTCCCGCGGGGACAGCGGGTGGGCCGCGGACTGAGCGAAGTGCTCCCGGGAATGGCGGCCGACGCCTTGGAGACCCAGATGCGGCGGGTGCTGGACACCGGGATCCCCGTCATCGACTACGAGTACCGGGGCTGGAGCTGGGCCGATCCGCACCGGGAGCGCGCCTACTCCACCTCGTTCTTCCCCCTGACCGAAGGTGACGGCACGGTCACCGGCCTCTGCTACATGGTCCTGGACGTCACCGACCGGTGGAAGGCCCAGCAGCGCCTGTCCCTGGTCAACGACGCCGGAGCCAGCATCGGCTCCACCCTGGACGTGCTGCGCACCGCTCAGGAGCTGGCCGACTTCGCGGTGCCGCGGTTCGCCGACTTCGTCGTCGTCGACCTGCTGGAACCGGTCGCCAGCCCTGAGGAGCCCGGTCCGTGGCCCCTCGGTACCGGGCCTTCCGGCACGGGAGCCGCCCGCCCGGGTGCGGGTGGCGCGTCGGCCCGGCCGATGCTGCTCCGCGCGGGAATGAGCTCGGTGCGGGAGGGCTGCCCGGAGGCGATCCACCGGGTCGGGGACCTGGTGGACTCCGTTCCCCCGTCCCACGACGTCCGGTTCCTCAGGGAGGGCGAACCCCTCCTGATCCCGGTCCTCGACTCCGTCAGGCGACTGTGGGACGTCGAACAGCCCGCCAGGGCGGCGACCATCCGCGAGTTCGGTCTCCATTCCCTCATCGCCGTACCCATGCGGGCCCGGGACACGGTGCTCGGCCTGACCACCTTCGTACGATCGGTGAACCTGGCTCCTTTCGAACCCGACGACGTCCTGCCGGCCCGCGAAGTGGTGGCACGGGCGGCGGTGTGCGTGGACAACGCCCGCCGCTACACCCGCGAGCACGCCGCGGCGCTGACCCTCCAGCGCAGTCTGCTCCCGCACACCCTGCCCGGGGGGATGGCCCTGGACGTCGCGTCCTCGTACCTCCCGGCGGACGCCAAGGACGGGGTCGGGGGCGACTGGTTCGATGTGATCCCGCTGTCCGGCGCCCGGGTCGCCCTGGTCGTCGGCGATGTGGTCGGCCACGGCATCAGCGCCGCCGCGACCATGGGCAGGCTCCGCACCGCCGTGCACACCCTCGCCGACATGGACCTGCCCCCGGACGAACTGCTGGCCCACCTCGACGACCTCGTCCTCCGGCTGAGCGACGAGGAACCCGACGGCGAGGTGAGCGGCACGACCGTGCTCGGCGCCACCTGCCTATACGCGGTCTACGACCCGGTCACCCAGCTCTGCACGATGGCCCGCGCCGGCCACCCGCCCCCCGTCGTCGTCTTCCCGGACGGGCGTGTCAGCTTCCCCGAACTGCCCGCAGGGCCCCCGCTCGGCCTGGGCGGGATGCCCTTCGAGACGGCGGAGATCGCGCTGCCGGAAGGCAGTCTGATCGGCCTCTACACCAACGGCCTCATCGAAGGCAGGGACCGGGACGCCGATTTCGGCATGTCCCGCCTCGGCGCCGCCCTGTCGCAGTGCGGACTCTCCCTCGACGCACTCTGCGCGACGGTCGTCGAGCAGCTGCTCCCCGTACCGCAGCCCGACGACGTCGCCCTGCTGCTCGCCCGTACGCACGAGCTGAGCGCCGACCACGTCGTCTCCTGGGAGGTGCCCTCCGACCCGGCCGCCGTCGCGGGCGTCCGGGCCCGCACAGCACGCGTGCTGAGGACCTGGGGCCTGGAGGAACTGGAGATGACGACCGAGCTGATCGTCAGCGAACTGGTCACCAACGCGGTGCGCTACGCCGCCGGCCCGATCAGGCTGCGGCTGCTGCGCCAGTCCGTCCTGATCTGCGAGGTCTCCGACGCCAGCAGCACCTCTCCCCGGCTGCGGCACGCCAGGACGACCGACGAGGGCGGTCGCGGCCTCTTCCTCGTGGCTCAGCTGACCCGCCGTTGGGGTACTCGCTACACACCCGAAGGCAAGATCATCTGGACCGAGCAGGAACTCCCGGGGACGGTGACGTGACCACCTTGACGACGGGCCGTCCACAGCCCGGAACCCGGCGCTCGGTCACGGCACCCGAGCGGTCCACTCCTCGGTGCCGAACTTCGTACGCACGAGCTCCTCGGCCCGGGCCATCTCCTCGTCCGTCACCTTGCCCTGCGCGAGGCCGTGCCGGGTGCGGAAGGACTCGATCATCCGATCGATGACGGCCTCGCGCGCCAGTCCGGTCTGGCGGCGCAACGGATCGACGCGCTTCTTCGCGCTCTTGGTGCCCTTGTCGGAGAGCTTCTCCTTGCCGATGCGGAGCACCTCCAGCATCTTGTCGGCGTCGATGTCGTACGACATCGTCACGTGGTGCAGAACGGCACCCTCCCCGCCGACCACGCGCTTCTGAGCCGCTCCCGCGATCTTCCCCGCGTCCGTGGCGATGTCGTTGAGCGGCTGGTACCAGGCCTTGATGCCCATGTCGCCGAGGGCGCCGAGCACCCAGTCGTCGAGGTAGGCGTAACTGTCGGCGAACGAGAGGCCCGAGACGAGCGAGTCCGGAACGGAGAGCGAGTACGTGATGGTGTTGCCGGGCTCCACGAACATGGCCCCACCACCGGATACGCGGCGAACGACCGTGATGCCGTGGCGTTTTGCACCTGCCGGGTCGACCTCGTTGCGCAACGACTGGAAACTGCCGATGATCACGGCGGGCGAGGCCCACTCCCACACCCGGAGCGTCGGCGGACGCCGGCCTGCGGCGACCTCGGCGGTGATGACCTCGTCGAGGGCCATGTGGAGCGCGGGGGACTGCGGGGCCTCGTGAATGAGCTGCCAGTCGTAGTCGCTCCACTCGGTGGCGTGCGCGAGGGCCCGGCGCACGGCGACGGCGACGCCCTCGGAGCTGAGGCCGAGCATCACGGTCGAGGCGGGGAGAGCCGCGTCGATCCGGGCGGCGAGACCGGCGGTGCCGGTGTTGGCCGGGGCGCCTTCCAGTGCCGCGTCGATCGCGAGAATCGCCTCGTCGGGCTCCAGGAAGAAGTCCCCGGCCACCCGCACGTTGCGCAACGCCCCGCCCTCGACGTCCAGATCGACGACGACGAGCTTGCCGCCCGGGACCTTGTACTCACCGTGCACAGCCATGCCTCCAGACCCACCGGATTCCTCTACGAATCGGCACCGATCACGCACAACGTCCCTGCCGTGCGATTTAATCCGCTGTCACCAGGGGGCCCCGCGCGACCCCGGGCTACATGCGACCCCGAGCCCCCGCGCGCCGAAGGAGCGCCACCGGTCGAACCGGGCGGCCTTGTAGGCGCCACTCACGGGAACCTAGAGTGTGCACGTCGTGGTGTTCGGGAAGACCGGTGAAAGACTCCAGGGAGTCTCAGGCCGGAGCGGCCCTCGCCACTGTGATCGGGGAGTATCCGTCCCACTGACGCCACTGGCCGCAGAGCGCGGCTGGGAAGGCCGGGACGGGTACGAGCGCGAGCGAACCCGTCAGCCAGGAGACCGGCCACGGCATCTCACGAAGTTATCCACGAGGTGCTGGAGTGTGACCGTATGACCCTGCCCGAATCTGCCGTGTTCAAGTGGCGGCGCGAGGACACCATTCGCACCGCGGGGCTGCTCGCGGTGATAGCGGCCCTGCATGTGGTGGCGTTCGGCGTGCTGTTCCTACTGGTCGTACCGGGGCATTACGAGGTCGGATCCAAGGCGTTCGGCATCGGACTCGGGATCACCGCCTACACCCTCGGTATGCGGCACGCCTTCGACGCCGACCACATAGCCGCCATCGACAACACGACCCGCAAACTGATGGCCGACGGGAAGCGGCCCGTTTCGGTCGGCTTCTGGTTCGCGCTCGGACACTCCAGCGTGGTCATCGCCATGGCGGCGCTGGTAGCCGGGGGAGCGCGACTCGCGGGGGTGCTGATCAACGAAGATTCGGGCACGCACCAGGTGTTGGGTGTGGTCGGCACGACCGTCTCGGGGTCCTTCCTCTACCTGATCGCCGCCTTGAACCTGGTCGCGCTCGTCGGCATCCTGCGGGTGTTCAGGGCGATGAGGGCCGGCCGCTTCGACGAGGCCGAACTGGAGCAGCACCTGGACTCGCGGGGGTTCATGAACCGTATCCTCGGCCGGTTCACCGGGTCCATCACCAGGCCCGGCCAGATGTATCCGCTCGGCTTCCTCTTCGGTCTCGGCTTCGACACCGCCACGGAGGTCACCCTGATGGTCATGGCGGGCAGCGGTGCCGCGGCCGGACTGCCCTGGTACGCGATCCTGTGCCTGCCGCTGCTGTTCGCCGCCGGGATGAGCCTGTTCGACACGCTCGACGGGACGTTCATGAACTTCGCCTACCAGTGGGCCTTCTCCAACCCGGTGCGCAAGGTCTTCTACAACCTTGCCATCACGGGCCTGTCGATCGCGGTCGCCTTCCTCATCGGCACGATCGAGCTGGTCACCGTACTGCACGACAAGCTCGATCTCCGGGACTCGGTCACCGGCTGGATCTCCGGCCTCGACCTGGGCAACGTCGGCTACCTCATCGTCGGGCTCTTCGTGCTGGTGTGGGCGGTGGCGTTGGCGTACTGGAGGATCGCGAAGGTAGAGGAACGCTGGACGGCCCGCGCCGCCGACAGCGGCTGACGCCCCGGCGCCGGGGGCGAGTTGGACGTTCCCCTCATCGGCAGGACGGTCCGGGGCAGTGCGGTGGGTGGACACCACGCGGCCCCGGACCGTCGGGACGCTGTTCGAAGGGGGCGGGTCAGCCCTTGCGGGTCCTGACCTCTTCGGTGAGCTGGGGCACGACCTGGAAGAGGTCGCCGACGACGCCGTAGTCGACGAGGTCGAAGATCGGGGCCTCGGCGTCCTTGTTGATCGCGACGATCGTCTTGGACGTCTGCATGCCCGCCCGGTGCTGGATCGCCCCGGAGATACCGGAGGCGATGTACAGCTGCGGCGAGACGGACTTGCCGGTCTGGCCGACCTGGTTGGAGTGCGGGTACCAGCCCGCGTCCACCGCCGCCCGCGACGCACCGACCGCCGCACCGAGCGAGTCCGCCAGCGCCTCGATGACCGCGAAGTTCTCGGCGCCGTTGACACCCCGCCCACCCGAGACGACGATCGCGGCCTCGGTCAGCTCCGGACGCCCCGTCGACTCACGCGCGGTACGGGAAACGACCCGGGTACCGGTGGCCTGCCCGGAGAACGACACCGCCAGCTCCTCGACCGCACCCGCCGCCGGAGCGGCCTCCACCGCGGCCGAGTTCGGCTTGACCGTGATCACCGGAACACCCTTCGACACCCGGGACCTGGTCGTGAACGACGCGGCGAACACGGACTGCGTGGCGACCGGGCCCTGCTCACCGGCCTCCAGATCCACCGCGTCCGTGATGATCCCCGAACCGATCCGGACCGCGAGACGCGCCGCGATCTCCTTGCCCTCCGCGGACGAGGGAACCAGCACCGCGACCGGCGAGAGGGCCTCGACCGCCGCCTGCAGCGCATCGACCTTCGGCACCACCAGATACTCACCGAACTCCGGCGCATCAGCCGTCAGGACCCGCACCGCACCATGCTCGGCCAGCACACCCGCCGTACCCGCCGCACCCGCACCCAGCGCGAGAGCGACCGGCTCACCGACACGACGCGCCAGCGTCAGCAGCTCCAGCGTCGGCTTACGGACAGCACCATCCACGTGATCGACAAAAACGAGAACTTCAGCCATGGGACTTCAATCTCCTGCGAGTTGCGAAGAAAAACCAGGAACGAGGAACGAGGAACGAGAACAGGAACCGGAACACGCACCCAGAACCGGAACCGGAACGCGGGACCGGAACCGGAACGCGGGACCGGAACGAGGGACCGGAACCGGAACGCGGGACCGGAACGCGGGACCGGAACCGGAACGCGGGACGCGCGCCCGGGACCCCGGGCGGGCTCCGGGGCCGGGCCCGCGAGCGGCGGCACTGGCTCGGATGGAGCTCCCCGACCCCGGGCCGCTG
>NZ_JBHVFF010000182.1:0-17577 GCF_042801895.1 Streptomyces sp. NPDC057543
GCCCGGAGCCGACCGTATCCGGTCGGAACGGTTTGCTCGGGGAGCAGCCCGTCCAGCTCGGCGCCGAGGCCGCGTCCGGGTGTTCATCCAGCAAGGGCCCCCTGGACCGCTTCCGGTCCGCGGGGCCCTTGCTCATGTGCCGTGTCCAGATCCCGGGCGACCACGAATCGGGCACGGAGGGGCACGTGAGCGGCGTCACATAAAAGTTCTGTGAATAAGCGGACAACCATTGCGGCGGATCACGGGTCAATCATGCGGAACCACCGGCCCCGCTCGTGTCCCCCGCCACGCCGGGCCAGTCCCCTTATCCGTACTGCTCACAGCGGTACGCCGGACTTCTGAGGTCATCATGAAGCTTCGCCGCACCATGGCGCTCGCCGCAGCCACGGCAGTCATCGCTCCCGCCGCGATCCTGGCCGCCCCGGTTGCGTTCGCCGAAACGACGGACGAGACCGCTGCCGTCGAGACCACCGCCTCGCCCTCGCCGAGCGACTCCGAGTCCACGGAGGCCGAGGCGACCCCCTCCGCCAGCGAGTCCGCCACCGCTCCCGCCGAGGAGTCCGGCCCGGGCGAGACTGCCGAGCCAACCGGCAGCACCGCCCCGGGCGAGATTGCCCCGGGCGAGGTCACCCCGAGCGCGAGCGACTCGGCGAGCGCATCCGCCTCCCCGTCCGCGTCCTCCTCGGCATCCGCGTCCCCGTCGGAGTCCGAGGACCCGGAGGAACCGGCGGAGTGCTCCAAGTCCGACCTGGACATTTCCATCAACGGCCTGCCCGGCAAGATCGCCCGGGGCAGCGGCTGGCACCAGTTCAAGATGAACGTCTACAACTCGTCGAAGTCCGTCGTGAAGGAGATCGACTACTTCGCGGGCGCCTCTCCCGACAAGGACGGCTTCGACCTCTTCAAGTCGAAGCACGTCAGCCTCCAGGCCCTCGACCAGGACACGAACACGTGGGAGGACCTCGACGAGGGCGGCCGCGCGGTCGGCTACGTCGGCCAGTCCGACGAGATCCGTCCGGGTTACGAGGTCGACATCCCGCTGCGCATCAACGTGAAGTCGACCGCCCCCGTCGGCGCCGGCTTCACCCTCGGCGCCGGTCTGTACGTGGGCGACAAGGACTGCCTGGGCTTCAGCGACGTCGCGTACAAGTTCAAGATCGTGAACTCCGGCGAGAGCGGCTCGACGCCGCAGACCGGTGGCACCGCTCCGGTTCCGTCCACGAAGCCGGCCGACAACCCGACGGGCAAGGTCTCCGGCTCCCTCGCGGAGACCGGTTCGTCCTCCGCGGTGCCGGTGTTCGCCACCGCGGGCGGCGCGGCCATCGTGCTCGGCGCGGGCGCGATGTTCATCGTGCGACGTCGCAGGAACGGTGACGCCGCCGCGTAAGGCGTCTCGTCACCGTAAGCACGGAGGGGCTGCACTCGGAGGGGGGTGCAGCCCCTTCTGCTGTCCCGGTCCGCCGAGGCCCTGCTACCGCTGCTCCGACTGCTCCTGCGGAATCTGCTCCGTCTGCTCCTGCGGATTCGTCTTCGGCGGGACCCTCGGCAGCCCGAGGAACGGCAGCTTCAGCGCGCCGAACGCCTCCTTCGGCACGGCCGGTGCCTGCGGCTCGACCGCGGCCAGCCGTTCGTACGCCTCGTCCTGCGCGGGACGCGGGTCCGCCTCGCCCTTGTTGGGCCAGAAGGACATCGCGCGCTCGGCCTGCGCGGTGATGGTGAGGGACGGGTTGACGCCGAGGTTCGCGGAGACCGCGGAGCCGTCGACCACGGAGATGCCGGGGTGTCCGTAGAGCCGGTGGTACGGGTCGATCACCCCTTCCTCGGCGCTCGCGCCTATGGGGCAGCCGCCGAGGAAGTGCGCGGTGAGCGGGGTGCCCATCAGCTCGCCGATGTTCGAGCCGGCGAAGCCGTTGATCTCGTCGGCGAGCAGGGAGGCGCCGCGCGTAGCCTCCTCGATCTGGGTCGGGTTGGGTGCGCCGTGCCCCTGCCGGGCGGTGAGCAGGCCCTTCCCGATTCCGCCCGGCTTGCGGTACGTCGTCAGGGAGTTGTCCAGCGACTGCATGACCAGCCCGATGATGGTCCGCTCCGACCAGCGGCGGTTGGAGAGCGACCGCAGGGCGAGGGTCGGATGCTTGGCCATGTTGCCGAGCCAGCCCAGCACCCGGCGGCCGCCGTAGGGCACCTGGAGGATGGACATCGCGCCCATCGCGTTGGAGCCCTTGCCGTAGCGGACCGGCTCGATGTGGGTGTTCTCGTCGGGGTGGATCGAGGACGTGATCGCGACGCCCTGCGTGAAGTCGGCCTTCGCGGTGCCGTGCTTCTTGCGGTAGCGCCGGTCGCTGGTCTGCGAGCCGACCAGCGCCTCGGAGTTGGTACGGGTCAGCTCGCCGAGCCGGTCCGAGAGCCGGGGCAGCAGGCCGCGGTCCTTCATGGTGTGCAGCAGGGTCTGCGTTCCGTACGTGCCCGCCGCGACGACCACCTTGCGGGCGCGCAACCGCGTGGGCTTCGCCTTCTTTCGGCGGTCGGTGGGGACGGTGGTGACGTGGTAGCCGCCCTCCGGGTGGTCCGCGATCGCGACGACGGAGGTCATCGGGTGGATGACCGCCCCGGCCTTCTCGGCGAGGTGGAGGTAGTTCTCGTTGAGGGTGTTCTTCGCGCCGTGCCGACAGCCCGTCATGCATTCGCCGCACTCGGTGCAGGCCTTGCGGGCAGGGCCCGCGCCGCCGAAGTACGGGTCGGCGACCGTGCCGCCGGGCTTCGCCGTGGCCGTGCCGTCGGCGTCCTTGCCGTCACCGAAGAAGACGCCGACCGGGGCGAGATGGAAGGTGTCGCCGACGCCCATGGCCTGCGCGGCCGCCTTCAGATGGACGTCGGAGGGCGTCGTCGTCGGATTGAGCCGGACCCCGAGCATCCGCTTCGCCTGGTCGTAATACGGCTTCAGCTCGTCCTGCCAGTCGGTGATGGACGCCCACTGCCGGTCCTCGAAGAACGGCGCCGGCGGCACGTACAGCGTGTTGGCGTAGTTGAGCGAGCCGCCGCCGACGCCCGCACCGGCCAGCACCATCACATTGCCGAGCAGGTGGACGCGCTGGATGCCGTAGAGGCCGAGCGCGGGGGCCCACAGGTAGTTCTTGATGTCCCAGGAGTTCTTGGGGAGGGTGCCGGGGCCGAAGCGGCGGCCCGCCTCCAGGACTCCGACCCGGTATCCCTTCTCGGTCAGCCGCAGGGCCGACACCGCGCCGCCGAAGCCCGAGCCGACGACCAGGACGTCGTAGTCGTACGCGGCGTCGTCGTCGGTCCCACCGGCCGGTTCGGCCTGATTCTGGGCAGGGCTGTCCTGGGACATGGCTCTCCTCGGTACGAAAAGGGCGGAACGTGCTGCGGTGTTACGGGGGCAGCGCGGGCGGAACGCCCTGCTACGAGGGTCAGCGCAGGCGGAACGCCTTCATCGCCTTCAGGCTGCGGGTCATGAACGCCGCGTACTTCTCGTCGTCCATGCCGAACGCCGGGGCGAGCGGGATCAGCCGTTGCTGGGCGACGGTCTGCGCCTCCGTGTACTTGAGGATGCCCTCGGAGCCGTGCCGTCGGCCGAGACCGGAGTCCTTCATGCCGCCCATCGGGGACTGCACGCTGCCGTACGCGGGGGCGTACCCCTCGTTGATGTTGACCGTGCCGGTCCGGAGCCGGGCGGCGACCTGGTGGCCGCGCTTGGCGTCCTTGGTCCAGACGCTCGAATTCAGGCCGTACGGGGTGGCGTTGGCGAGGGCGACGACCTCGTCCTCGTCGGTGAAGCGGTAGATGGAGACGACCGGGCCGAAGGTCTCCTCGCTGCACACGGCCATCGGCGCCTCGACGCCGTCGAGGATGGTCGGCTCGTAGAAGAGGGGGCCGATGTCCGGGCGGGCGACGCCGCCCGCGACGAGCCGGGCGCCCTTCTCGACGGCCTCCGCGACATGCCGGGTGACGGTCTCCAGCTGGCGCTCGCCGACCAGCGAGCCCATGTCGGCGCCGTAGGCGAGGGAGCTGCCGAGCCGCATGGCCTTCGTGCGGGCGGCGAAACGGGCCAGGAAGTCGTCGGCGACCGACTCGTGGACGTACAGCCGCTCGATGGAGATGCAGAGCTGGCCGGCCGAGGAGAAGCAGGCGCGGACGGCACCCGCGGCGGCCTTCTCCACGTCGGCGTCCTTCAGGACCAGCATGGCGTTCTTGCCGCCGAGCTCCAGCGAGACCCCGACGAGCCGGGCCGCAGCACCGCGCGCGACCTCGCGGCCGGTGCGGGTGGAACCGGTGAACGAGACGTAGTCGGCGTGCTTGACGACCTCGGGGCCGACGACGGGTCCGTCACCGAGGACCACCTGGAACACCTCGGCGGGCAGCCCGGCCTCGATCAGCAGGTCCCGGGCCCACAGCGCGGTCAGCGCGGTCTCCGTGTCGGGCTTCATCACGACGGCGTTGCCGGAGACGAACGCGGGCAGCGCATCGCCGACGGACAGCTCGAACGGGTAGTTCCACGGCGCGATCTGGCCGATGACGCCGCGCGGCTGGCGCAGCTCGGTGACCTTGGTGAGGGTCGGTACGACTCCGGTGTGCCGCTTCGGCTTCAGGTACGCGGGGGCCTTGCGCCCGTAGTGCCGGGCCGCGACGGCGACGGCCTGCACTTCCTCATGGGCGTGCAGCCGGGCCTTGCCGGTCTCCAGCTGGATGAGGTCGAGCACCTCGGCCTGGCGGCTGAGCACGAGGTCGTGGAAGCGGAGCAGGACGGCCGCCCTGGCGCGGACGGGGGTCGCGGCCCAGGCCGGCTGGGCGGCCCGGGCGTTCTCGAAGGCCGCCGCCACGTCCTCGGGGGTGGACTCGGGCAGATCGGCCAGCTTCTCGCCCGTGAAGGGAGTGTGGTTGGCCGTACGGCCGGAGCCGGCCACGCCACGGGTCAGCTGGGCGATCACCTCGGGTGTCACCACATCGGCGGCGGTGCGCACGCCTGCGGGGGCGGCGGCCACGGGGTTGGTGCCGACCGGGGCTGCGGGGGTGGACGTGGAGGCCTGCGAGTCCGTCATGAGGGCGAGAGTACGTCCAGCCGCACGCTTTGGGTACCCGTGAGTAACGGGTTTTCACACTCCCCACAAACAAGCCAGCGATCACTGGCAACAAAGCTCCTGATCAGGACCCCTACGGTCACCGAACCCATAACTGGCGGGCCCCGAGCTGCGAGATCCCGGTCCGGGCTGTCGGATCTCAGCCGGAGCTGTCGGGCGCTTGCCAGCCACGCAGCATCGTGTCGAACTGTTCCCGGGTCGTGTCCCAGTCCGATGCCGGACCTGTCATGTACAACGCGTACTCCGGACCGCCGTCCTCCCCGAAGTACATCTGGTCGATCGCGTGGCGAGGGCCCGGGTGGTTCTTGGTCTCGGTCCAGGTGAACTCCCAGAGCGAGCCCTCCCGGTCGCGGTACGTGTTGGAGTGCAGGGTCTCGCGGTGGTAGCTGGGAAGCCGTTCGGCCAGTTGCTTCTCCAAGTTCAGCATGTGCATGTACGAGTTCTCGAAGTCGGGCGCCCGGTCGATACTGATCCGGATGTAGTGCACGCCGTTGTCCGGGGTGTAGTCGATCTGGTTGCCGTCCGCCCGGCGCACCCAGCCGTCGGGCACGGTCAGGCTGAAGCCCTCGGGGTCGTTCACCCGATGCCAGCCGTCGGGTATGCCCTTCCTCGGGGTGTGCGGCTTCGGTGCCCGCGAAGTGCTGGGCTTCGAGGGGGTGTCGGTCGCGTGCGTGCCCGTGCCGCCGCGCCCGGTGGCGCTGTCCGTTCGGTCCCCGTACTTCATCGCGGCGAACCCCGCGCCTCCGCCGACCAGCGCGGCCGCGGCGATGACCAGGACCGTCGTACGCCACCGGCTCCGGCTGCGCCGGGTCACCGGGGACGACGACGGGCCGACGACGGAACCGGCGTCCGAGTGCGGCAGTCGGGCCGTATCGGGCGCACCCGCCGTACCAGGAGCACCGGAGGCTCCCGCTGCCGAATCCGCACCCGCACCCGCTCCTGACGCGTCGTCCGGGCCGAGCGTGCGCAGGATCTCGTCGGAGACGCGCTGCGTCGGCACGTACGCCTGCGCGGCCCGGGGCTCGCGGCCCTCCATGGCCTCCAGCAGCATCCGTTCCGCCTCGGCCGCCGAGGGCCGGTCCTCGGGCTCCTTGCGGAGCAGCGCGGTGATCACGGGAGCCAGCGGACCCGCCCGCTCAGGCGGCGGCGGCTCCTCGGTGACGACGGCCTGCATGGTGGAGATCGGGGACGTACGACGGAACGGCGAGCGTCCCTCGACCGCGGTGTAGAGCGTGGCACCGAGGGACCACAGGTCGGACGCGGGGCCGGGATCGCCGCCGCGTACCCGTTCGGGCGCCAGATAGTCGATGGAGCCGACCAGTTCACCGGTCCTGGTGATCGTCGAGTCACCCTCGATCGCCGCGATCCCGAAGTCGGTGAGCAGCACCTGGCCGTCCCTGGCCAGGAGTACGTTGCCGGGCTTCACGTCCCGGTGCAGCACTCCCGCACCGTGTGCGGCGCGCAGGGCGCCCAGTACGTGGAGGCCTATCCTCGCGGCCTCGCGGGGCTCGACCTCGCCGGACTCCTTCGCCGCGTCGGCGAGTGACGGACCGTCGACGTACTGCATGACGATCCAGGGCCGGTTGTCGTACTCGATCACGTCATGGACGGTGACCACGCCCGGGTGCGTGATCCGGGCGGCCGCGCGGGCCTCCTTCTGCGTGCGGGCGTGCAGCACGATCCGGTCGGCCTCGGCGACGTACAGACCGGCGGTCAGCTCCTTGACCGCTACCGTGCGGTGCAGCACCTCGTCGTGGGCGCGCCAGACCTTGCCCATGCCGCCGCGCCCGAGGACTTCACCGAGCCGGTACCTTCCGGCCAACACCAGTCCCGCGTCCGTGCCCTGTGATCGATCCACGTATTCCGCCCCGTTCCCTCGGAGGCCAGGTTACGGAGGGGACGGACGGCCACGGAACCTCGCAACCCCCAAGAGACCGCACTGTGATGCTTGTCGCTCCGCCCACTGCCCAGGTGACGTACGGGAACTTTCAGTGCGTCACGCGGTAGGAGGCGATGGCTTGTTCGTAGATGTCCGAAACCTTGTCGCGTCGGTTCTCCGGGCCGATGACCTGGAGGATGTGGTAGCGGCCGTCGACAATCATCGCGAGGTTGCGCGCGTACACCTCGCGGCCACTGGCGTCCTGCCAGGTGAACTGGCCCTCGGCCATGGCCTGCCGGCCGACGTCGATCCGGCGCAGCCCGCTCGATCCCGACCAGCTGGAGTCGCGGAACGGCTGCAACTCCAGCTCCTTGTCGGCCTGGTACGCCAGCGGGTCGTTGCCATTGGCCTTGACGGTGTCGCGTCCGGGGACGATCAGCAGGCTGAAACCGTCGCTGCCGTACCGGATCTGCCGGTCCGCGTTGGCGGGGCTGCGCTGCCAGCCCTTGAGCACACCGATCTCGAAGCCCTCCGGGTCCTTGCGCAGGACGTAACCGGGGGCGAGCGCGACGGCGGAGCGGCTGGTCTGCGGCTGCTGCGCGCCGGGGGGCTGCGAGGGCGACTGCCCGTCGGACGCCCCGTCGCCGGGCTCCGGTGAACCGGACGCCGACGACGCCGGGCCCGAGGAGCGCGTGCCGGAGTCGCTGTCCGCCTTGGGCATGAACATCACGGCGTACGCGATGGCCGCGACCAGGGCCAGCAGGATGAGCAGCAGAAGCAGCCGTCCCAGCCGTCGCGGTGCCCGGCCCTCGCCGGGCCGACGGCCGGGCGGCGGGGTGCGCAGCGCCTTGGGGCCCTTGGGCTCCCGCGGTGCTCTGGGCGCCTTCTCCGCCCGGGGCCTGTCGTGCCGGTCGGGCTTCTCCTTCGTGTGGCGGTGGCGACCGTGGGACACCCCCTGGCCGAGGCGGCCGCGACGCCTGCGGACCAGCTCGCCCCGGCGGCGTACGACGGGAAGCCGGGAGCTGTCGAGGGAGGGCAGCGGTACGACGTCCAGACCGGCCTCGGGCTCGGGCGCCGACCGTACGAGGGAGCGCAGCCAGCCGCGCAGCTCTTCGAAATCCGGCCGCTCGGTGGGATCCTGACGCAGCAGGGACTCGACCACCGGGCGCAGCGGACCGCATTCCTCGGCGAAGGCGGGCGGCTCGGCGCAGACCATCTGGACGAGCTCGGCCGCGTTCTCCTCGGGGTACGGGGCGTGACCCTGGACGGCGCGGTAGAGCAGCGCGCCGAGCGCCCAGAGGTCGGTGGCGGGGCCGATCGGCGGCGCCAGCTGCCAGTTCTCGTGGACGGGGCCGGCCTGCTCGGGCGCCCAGCGCTCGGTGACCGCGCCGACGACGGCGATCCGGGCCTGCCGGGCGCGCTCGGCGGCGAGGGTGGTGACGGGACCGCGGTAGGCGGGGCCCGTACGACCGCTCGCCACGAGATCGTCCCAGCGGGTCGGCTCCTGCCGCTGCTCGGGCCGGTGTGCGGGCAGCGCCGGGGAGTTGCCGTGGCGGCGGGCATCGGCACGCAGAGCGTCCTCCCCCGAGCCCCCTGCGGGCACGGGCCGCCCGGATCCGGGCCCGTCGCTCCAGCTGCCGGTGAGGTGCAGCCGCCGAGCGGGCGGTGACTGGTCGTCGCCTCCGTAGCCGTCGTCGTCCTCGTCCTCGTCCTCGTCCTCGTCGTACGGGTCCTCGGCGGGCCGGCTCCAGGGGCCGGGCGGCTGCGGGTGGCCGCGGTCCGGGTCCGACGGCCCCGCGAGGCGCTGGACGGGGAGGGATCCGGTGTCCTCCGCGTCTCCCGTCCCGCTTGCCCCGGCCCGGCGCCGGTCCTCGCCGGCCCGGGCGGCGGCGAGGGCGCCCGCGCGGTACGCCGCGATGGCTCCGGCGCGCTCGGCTCGCGACTGCGCGGCGCTCCCCGTTCCGGGAGCGGGGTTCCCCGGCCGCCGTACGGCCTCCAGCTCGCCGGGCGCACCGGTCTGCGCGCCGGTCTGAGCATCGCCACCGCCGTACGGACCGCCATCGCTGTACGCGTCGTCACCGTACGGATCGCCATCGCTGTACGCGCCGTCACCGTACGGATCGCTGCCGCCCGCTCCACCCGTCTCGATCGCCGCCGGGCCGCGCGAGGCCGGCACCTCGGCCGGAGAAACGGGTGGGACGGACGGGACGGGCGGTGCATACGGCCCGGACGGGCCCGTCTCGACCGGCGGACGGCCGAAACCGATCTCTTCCTCGTCGTCGGGCTGCGGCATCGGCACGTACCCGCAGAGCGCCTCCTCCGCCGCCCCGGCCGCCAGGCCGGTCAGCACGACGCGGCCGTCGTCGCAGATCAGCACCGTGCGGACGGTGATGTTCCGGTGGGTCCAGCCGTGCGCATGCAGCACCCGCAACGCCGTCAGCACGTCGGAGCCGATCTCGGCGGCCCGGAAGGGATCGAGCGGGCGATCCGCCAGCAGGGCCGCGAGGGGCCGGGCCATGACGAGTTCGCTCACGATCCAGAGCGAACCGGCCTCGGCGAACACGTCGAAGACCTGGTCGAGCCTGGGATGGTCGGGGATCCGGGCCGCCGCCTGCGCCGCCTCGATGGCGCGCCGCACCGCCGGATCCGTGGAGCGCCGCACGGCACGCCCGGTGACCTGCCGGGCCGCCCGTGAAGGACCGTCGGCGTCGAGCACCTCGGCGTCCACCACCTCGGGCAACGGCACCTGCCGGACCAGAACTTCCTGTCCGCTGTAGGTGTCGAACGCCCGGGTCTCGGCCAGTTCGTACTCGTCGGACGGCGGCAGCGGAAGGCGGTAGCGGTCGGCAAGCACCCGACCCGCGTAGTCGTCCACGACGCCTCCCCAGAGCGCGCTGTCCCCCCGGTCACGATGACCGCACAAACCCATCAATTGCGGTCACTTACCGTGCAATTGACCCGCCGTTCCGGCTGCGTACGGTCTTCCGGCTCTCACGATACGTGGCAAGTGACGGCCGCGCGTCAGGGTCGGCACATCCCGGCCCTTTTCACCCACGGATCAGTCGGTGGGCTCGAACGTGTCGAACGCGGTCTTGCGCAGCGTCCGGCACTCCTTGCTGTCCCATTCGCTCGCCTTGCAGCTGATCATGATCGCGTAGCCGTGGGTGGCGTCGACCTTGAAGCCCCGGTTCAGCACCCGGACCCGCTGGCCCTGCTGAGTGCGCTCGAACTGCCAGTCGGCGACCGTCGGGTAGCCGTTGTACTGGACCTTGTTCACACCGAGGTGGTGGTAGCCGTTGCTGCTGGCCGCGACACCGCCCTTCGCGGCGTTCCAGGCCGCGGCGGCGTCGCCGCCGGGCGAGTCGGTGTAGTCGACCTGGACGCGCGGGAAGCCGCCGTCGGCGTTGTAGATGCCGCCGGAGTTGTTGCCGGCCGTGCTGTTGAGCCGGAATTCCTCGGGCATCGCCATCGTGAAGTGGAACCGCTTGTTCTTGATGGTCCCGTATCCGGCGGGCAGCGCGTCATCGGCGCCGTGGTCGTCGCCCTTGGAACCGTCCGAGCCCTTGTCCGCGCTGTCGTCCTTGCCCTTGCCCGGGTCCTTGCCCGGTTCCTTGCCCGGTTCCTTGCCCTGGTCCTTGCCCGGGTCCTGGGCCTTGTCGCTGCCGTTGCCGCTGTCGGCGGAGCCGCCGGTCGTCGTCGAGGCCCCGGCCGAGGTGGACTTGTCGTCCTTGCCGTTGCCGCCTCCCGCGTCGTTCTTGTCGTCCCCGCCGAGCGTGAGCGCGAGGACCGTGCCGATCACGGCGAGCACGATCACGGCCGCGATGATCGCGAGGGTGCGGCGCGGCACCACGTCCGTGATGGACGCGCGGGGCGGTGCGACCGGCGACGTGGCAGGGCGCGGCGGCGGTACGGCGGCGGAGGCCGTGGCCGGCTTCGTCGGGGCCGAGGTCCGGGCGGACTTCGACGGGCCCGCCGCACCACCGGCCGACGGCGTGGCCGCCGGAGGTGTCGAGGGCGGAGGCGGCGCGGAGGCCGCGGTCGCGCCGGTAACGGCGGCCGGTGCCGCCTTCGCGTTCCGTACGGAGCGCAGTGCACCCCGCAGCCGGTTCCGCGCGCCCTCCCCCGACTCCCCGGACTGCGACGCCGCCTTGGCGGCGGGCTTGGCGGGCTCCCCGGGCAGCGCCATGACCTGGGTGGCGTCCGCGGGCGGGGGCACCACCGGGTCCGGCTTCTCGGGGGCGTGGATCACGTCATTGAGCAGTGCGCGTGCGCCCGCGTCGTCGAGCCGCTGATCGGGATCCCTGGCGAGCAGGCCGTAGATGACCTCCTCCAGCGGACCGGCGTTCTTCGGCGGGTCGAGCGGCTCGGTCATCACCGCGGTCAGGGTGGCGATGGCCGACCCCTTGTCGTACGGCGGGGTGCCCTCGACGCTGGCGTACAGCAATCCGCCGAGCGACCACAGGTCGGCGGGCGGCCCCGGCTTGTGTCCGCGGGCGCGCTCCGGGGAGATGTACGAGGGGGCTCCGACGAGCATGCCCGTCGAGGTGACCGACGGGTCGCCCTCGACCTGCGCGATACCGAAGTCGGTCAGCACGACCCGGCCGTCCTCGGCGATCAGCACGTTGGACGGCTTCACATCGCGGTGCAGGATGCCCTCGCGGTGTGCCGAACGCAGCACGTCGAGGATGGCGAGGCCGACCTCGGCGGCACGCTTCGGCGTCAGCACCCCGTCCTCACGGATGGCCTCGGCGAGGGACTTGCCCTCGATGAGCTCCATCACGATCCACGGCCGGTCGTCCTCGTCGACCACGTCGTAGACCGTCACCGCGCCGTTGTTGCGGATCCTGGCGATCGCCTTCGCCTCGCGCAGCGTGCGCGTGATCAGGCGGCGCTTCTCGTCCTCGTCGATGGCCGAGGGGAACCGCAGCTCCTTGACCGCGACCGTGCGGCCCAGCGTCTCGTCGACGGCACGCCAGACCGTGCCCATACCGCCCCGGCCGAGCACCTCCCCGAGCCGGTAACGCCCCGCAAGGAGACGTCCGTCCTTGTCCCGTTGGGGCTCCCGTGCCTGCTCCGCCTCCGACATGCGTCCCCTCTGCGAATCAACCCGCCCTGGCAGAGCGTTCATTGTCCCTCACCCCGGGACCGGTCATGGTGCCGGGTCCGCGGGCCCGTCATGATGTGCCCGGAGGAAGGGAATCCCTGCCATGCCGACACTCAGGGCGCTGCTCGCCACCCCGCTGCTGCTGGCGCTGTTCGGCCTGGGAACAGCGACCCTGCCCAGCGAACCACACCTCACGCCCGCAGCCTCTTACCTTCCCCGGCTCGTCGCCGGGAGCGATGCTCCCACGGCGGCGCTGCTGGCCCATCACGCCTCTTCCGCACCGTACGACACCTATCGCTCGACGGGACCCGGTATTCGCAAGGAGGACCGGTTCCGGGCCGGCAGCATCACCAAGACCTTCGTCGCCACCGTCGTGCTCCAACTCGCCCGGGAGGGGCGGCTGCAACTGTCGGACACCGTCGACCGACTGTTGCCCGGTCTGATCCGCGGCAACGGCAACGACGGCCGCCGCATCACCCTGCGCGCCCTGCTGAGCCATACCAGCGGCCTCTACGACTACACCGCCGACACCTCCGCCCACCCCCTCTCCGCCACTTCGGCGGTTCGTGTCGCCCTGGCCCACCGTCCGACGAACGCCCCCGGCCGCTACGCCTACTCCAACACCAATTACGTCGTACTCGGACTCGTCATCCGACGCGTCACCGGACACGGCTACGCCACCGAGATCCGTCACCGCATCATCACGCCGCTCCGTCTCACCGGTACGTCCCTGCCCGGCTCCCGTACCGCGCTGCCCTCCCCGCACGGCCGCGGCTTCACCCGCGACCCGGCCGACGGCAGCCTCCGCGACGTCACCGAACTCGACCCCCGCACGGCGGGCGCTGCCGGGGAGCTGATCTCCACGCTCGCCGATCTGAACCGCTTCTACGCGGCCCTGCTGGGTGGGCGTCTCCTCCCGCCCGCCCAGTTGGCGGCCCTCCTGAACACCGGCGCCACGCACGGCGTCTACGGCCTGGGCATCTATCCGCAGAGGCTCTCCTGCGGCATCACCGTCTGGGGCCACAACGGCCACATAGCGGGCGGTTACGTCCGTACCGCCGCCACGCGCGACGGCCGGCACACCCTGACGTACCGGATCGACACGGACGCCCTGACCGATGCGGAGTCACTCGAACCGGCGCTGCTCGACGCGGAGTTCTGCAGCCACCCGGAACGGCCCTAGACCGGCCCCGGACCGGCCCTGGTGCCCCTCCCGGCAAGCTTTGCCCCTGTCGCGCCGTCCAGCACGCGCGCTCCCCCCAAGGCCTTGGGGCCAGGGGACCCCCTTCCGCGTTGGCCGAAAGCCCTGGTAGCTCCTTCCCCAAGCTCTCAACTCCGTTCGAGCAGGGGAGACCCCGTCCAAGGACTTCCGGCCGCCTCGCGATCACACGCACCGGACGACGCTCCTCATGGGGCAGACATTGCCGGTCACGGCACTAGATCGGCACGATGTCCGGCGCGCCGAGCCGTGCCGCGTCCGCCGTGAGGTCGTCCGGCTGCCGCTGCGACTCCCGCTCCGCCTGCACCCGCTTCTCGTAGTGCTCGACCTCCCGGTCGATCTGCCCCTCGTCCCAGCCGAGCACCGGCGCCATCAGCTCCGCGCAGATCCTGGCGCTGCGTGTGCCCCGGTCGAAGGTCTCTATGGAGATCCGGGTGCGGCGGGTCAGTACGTCGTCGAGATGGCGGGCCCCCTCGTGGGAGGCGGCGTAGACGATCTCGGCCTTCAGGTAGTCGTCCGCCGACGGCAGTGGCTCGCCCAGCGTGGGATCGGCGACGATCAGTTCGAGCAGTTCCTCGGTCATGGAGCCGTAGCGGTTGAGCAGATGCTCCACCCGGACGACGTGGAGCCCTGTCCGGGCCGCGATCCTCGCCCGGGCGTTCCACAACGCCCGGTAGCCCTCCGCCCCCAGCAGCGGAATGTCCTCGGTGACGCAGTCCGCCACGCGCTGGTCGAGACCGTGCACCGCCTCGTCCACGGCGTCCTTCGCCATCACTCGGTACGTCGTGTACTTGCCGCCCGCCACGACCACGAGGCCCGGCAGCGGATGCGCCACCGTGTGCTCGCGCGAGAGCTTGCTGGTCGCCTCCGACTCACCGGCCAGCAACGGCCGCAGCCCCGCGTAGACGCCCTGGACGTCATCCCTGGTCAGGGGCGTGGCCAGGACCGAGTTGACGTGTTCGAGCAGATAGTCGATGTCGGCGCTGGACGCCGCCGGGTGCGCCTTGTCCAGGTCCCAGTCGGTGTCCGTCGTCCCGACGATCCAGTGCCGTCCCCACGGGATGACGAAGAGGACGGACTTCTCGGTCCGCAGGATCAGGCCGGTCGAGGAGTGGATGCGGTCCTTCGGGACGACCAGGTGGATGCCCTTCGAGGCCCGGACGTGGAACAGCCCGCGCTCCCCGATCAGCGCCTGGGTGTCGTCCGTCCAGACCCCGGTGGCGTTGACCACCTGTTTGGCCCTGACCTCGTACTCACCGCCCGCCTCGACGTCCTCCACACGGACGCCGACGACCCGCTCGCCCTCCCGGAGGAAGCCGATCACCCGCGCCCGGTTCGCCACCCGGGCGCCGTATCCGGCGGCGGTGCGCACCAGCGTCGCGACATAGCGGGCGTCGTCCATCTGCGCGTCGTAGTACTGCAACGCCCCGACCAGGGCGTCCTTCCTCAGTGCGGGGGCGACCCGCAGGGCGTGGCGGCGGGAGAGATGCCGGTGGACGGGCAGGCCGCGGCCATGTCCCGAGGACACCGACATCGCGTCGTACAGCGCCACGCCGGAGCCGGCGTAGAGCCGCTCCCAGCCCTTGTGCTGCAGCGGGTAGAGGAACGGCACGGGCTTCACCAGGTGCGGGGCCAGCCGCTCAAGGAGCAGCCCGCGCTCCTTCAGCGCTTCCCGGACCAGGGCGAAGTCGAGCATTTCCAGATACCGCAGCCCGCCGTGGATCAGCTTGCTCGACCTGCTGGATGTGCCCGAGGCCCAGTCGCGCGCCTCGACCAGGCCGGTCGAGAGACCTCTCGTCACCGCGTCCAACGCCGTACCCGCGCCGACCACGCCCGCCCCCACGACCAGCACGTCCAGTTCGCGCTCGGCCATCGCGGCGAGCGCCTCGGCGCGCTCCGCAGGTCCCAGTGTCGCTGTCCTCACCGCTGCCTCCCGGGTAGATCGGGGTGGTCCGGCACCGGGCGCGCCCCGACCGAGCGGTCGGACGCCCCGTGCCCACCTCTCGATTCTGTCCGCCGTCCACGACTTCGGCCACCGCCTGTGGACAACACCAGGTCGACGAGGGCCACACAATGCGACATATAGGTCATATTTACGCCTAGTCTGACATTGCGCTGTCCCCAGCGGTTGCGCTTTCCGCTCTCATGCGTCTTGGACCGACCGGCAAATAGGGGGTGGCGCCCTCCATCCGCCGGTCGGTCCACGGGAAGGACGGCCCATCCACATGCCCGCAGACCTCGCAATCATCGGACTCGGCCACCTCGGCCTGCCCCTCGCCCAAGCCGCCGTCGCCGCCGGTGTCCAGACCGTCGGTTACGACACCGACCCACGCGCCTACGCGGAACTCGCCGCGGGCCGCACCCCCGTCGAGGGATCGCTCACCGCCTCGGACCTCCGCCGGATGCTCTCGGGGGGTTTCCGGCCCACCACCAACCCGGCCGAACTGGGCCGGATCCGTACCGCGGTGATCTGCGCGCCCACCCCGCTCGGCGCCGACCGCACCCTCGACCTCACCGCCGTCGGCGACGCGGCCCGCGCGCTCGCCGCCCGACTGCGCCCGCACACCACCGTCCTGCTGGAATCAGCCGTACAGCCCGGCACCACCGAGAGCTACGTACTGCCCCTCCTCGAAGAGGGCTCGGGGCTCCGCGCCGGCCGCGACTTCCACCTCGCCTACTCCCCCAGCCGCCTCGACCCCGGCAACAGGACCCACGTCTACGCCAACACCCCCAAGGTCATCGGCGGCCTCACCCCCGCCTGCACCGAATCCGCCGCCACCTTCTACGGCCGGCTCACCGACAAGGTGGTCCGGGCCCGCGGGCCGCGCGAAGCCGAGATGACCAAGGTCCTGGAGACCAACTTCCGGCACGTCAACATCGCCCTGGTCAATGAGATGGCGGTGCTCTGCCACGATCTCGGCGTCGACCTGTGGGACGTCATCCGGTGCGCCGAGACGAAGCCCTTCGGCTTCCAGCCGTTCCGTCCGGGCCCCGGCGTCGGCGGCCACGGCGCCCCCGTCGACCCGGGCTACCTTCCGTACAACAGCCGCACCCCCGGCCACCCCCTGCGGATGGTCTCGCTCGCCCAGGAGATCAACGACCGGATGCCGCAGTACGTGATCCAGCGCTGTGCCACCCTCCTGAACGAGCACGGCAAGTCGGTACGCGGCGCCCGGGTGCTGCTGCTCGGGGTCACCTACAAGCCGGACCTCGCCGACCAGGAGGCCTCCCCCGCCCGGGAGATCGCGGCCCGGCTGATGGACATGGGCGCCCAGATCGGCTACCACGACCCGCACGTCCTGGACTGGCGGGTCCGTGAGCTCCCTGTCCCGCGCGCCGACTCGCTGTACGAGGCGGCATCGAGCGCGGACCTCACAGTGCTGCTCCAGCACCACCGCACGTACGACCTCCAGGGCCTCGCCGTGAAGGCCCAACTGCTCCTGGACACCCGGGGTGCGACCCCGGCAGGGGCTGCACACCGGTTGTGAGAAGCGGGTTCCCCAGGGATTCAAGAGGATCCCAAGGGCTCCCAGGGATTTCGGTGGGCGATGTCCTGGGCGACTGCTAGCCTGCGGCGTCACTTCTCGCACAATCGTGCGCTTCCGTCCCAGGGGGGATCCCACCCATGAGCCAGCCTGTGCCACCGAACCAGCCGCAGCAGCCGTACGAAGCACACCCCGGCGGCGGCAACCCGTTCGCGGACCAGCAACCCGGCCAGCCCGGCGTCCCGACCGGCAACCCGTTCGCGGACCAGCAACCGGGCCAGCCCGGCGTCCCGTTCGGCGGCGCGCCGTTCGCCCCGATGGCCCCCGCCCGCGACAACCTGGGGCTCGGCCTGGCCGCCGCCGTCGTCGCGGCCCTCGTCGCCGCAGGCATCTACGGCGCGATCGTCGGCGCCACCAAGCACGAGATCGGCTACGCGGCCGTGGGTGTCGGCGCCATCGTCGGCTTCGCCGCCGGCAAGGTCGGCGGCCGCAACACCGCCCTGCCGGCCATCAGTGCCGTCCTCGCGCTGATCGGTGTCTACTTCGGCCAGCTGCTCGGCGAGGCCATCATCATCAGCAAGCAGCTGCCGCTCTCCGTCAGCGAGATCTTCTTCGACCACTTCAGCGACCTGAACAAGGTGTGGAAGGAAGACGCCGACGCGCTGACCTTCGTCTTCATCGTGATCGCCGGAGTGGTCGCCTTCTCGGCCGCCCGCAAGGCATCCGACTGATCACGGCCGACGTGACCGAGGCCGACTGATCACGGCCTCGCCCGCGACATACGGGAGGGCCCGGAC
>NZ_JBHVFF010000183.1:0-17450 GCF_042801895.1 Streptomyces sp. NPDC057543
GGTTCGGCTCGTCCGGCGTCCGAGTGCGGGGGGTTGTGCCCAGAACTCGGGGTAATGCCCGGAGCTGGGGTCAAGCCCAGAGCTGGCCGTGCAGGGTTTTGATGGCCGCTTCCGTCGTGGGGGCCGTGTAGACGCCCGTCGACAGGTACTTCCAGCCGCCGTCGGCGACGACGAAGACGATGTCGGCCGACTCCCCCGCCTTGACGGCCTTGTTTCCGACGCCGATCGCGGCGTGGAGTGCGGCGCCGGTGGAGACGCCCGCGAAGATGCCCTCCTGCTGGAGGAGTTCGCGGGTGCGGGTGACGGCGTCCGCCGAGCCGACGGAGAAGCGGGTGGTGAGGACCGAGGCGTCGTAGAGCTCGGGGACGAAGCCCTCGTCGAGGTTGCGGAGCCCGTAGACGAGGTCGTCGTAGCGGGGCTCGGCGGCGACGATCTTGACGTCCGGCTTGTGCTCGCGCAGGTAGCGGCCGACGCCCATGAGTGTGCCGGTGGTGCCGAGGCCGGCCACGAAGTGGGTGACGGACGGGAGGTCGGTGAGGATCTCCGGGCCGGTGGTGGCGTAGTGGGCGCCCGCGTTGTCCGGGTTGCCGTACTGGTAGAGCATGACCCAGTCGGGGTGCTCGGCGGCCAGCTCCTTGGCGACGCGTACGGCGGTGTTGGAGCCGCCCGCCGCCGGGGAGGAGATGATCTCGGCGCCCCACATGGCGAGCAGGTCGCGCCGTTCCTGGGAGGTGTTCTCCGGCATGACGCACACGATGCGGTAGCCCTTGAGCTTGGCCGCCATGGCGAGCGAGATGCCGGTGTTGCCGCTGGTGGGTTCCAGGATGGTGCAGCCGGGGGTCAACCGGCCGTCCTTCTCGGCCTGTTCGACCATGTGGAGCGCGGGGCGGTCCTTGATCGAGCCGGTGGGGTTGCGGTCCTCCAGCTTGGCCCAGATGCGGACGTCGTCCGACGGTGACAGCCGCGGCAGGCGGACGAGCGGGGTGTTGCCCACTGCGGCGAGCGGGCTGTCGTAGCGCATCAGTTCATGCCGCCGGCGACGGCCGGGAGGATGGTGACGTTGTCGCCGTCGCTGAGCTTGGTCGAGATGCCGTCGAGGAAGCGGACGTCCTCGTCGTTGAGGTAGACGTTCACGAAGCGGCGGAGTTCGTTCCCGTCGACGATGCGCTCACGGATGCCGTTGTGGCGGCTGTCCAGGTCCGTGAAGAGGTCGGCGAGGGTGTCTCCGTTGCCCTCGACGGTCTTGGCGCCGTCGGTGTAGGTGCGGAGGATGGTCGGGATGCGGACCTCGATGGCCATGGCGTGGGCTCCTGTCGAAAGCGGATCGAAGCGGAGGGGTGGCGTGGGGCGCGCGGCTCTGCCCCCGCGCGCGGGGGTCGGTGCGTGACGCATGGGTGTACGCGGTGCCGCGAGCCCGGCTCAGGCCTTGCGGCCGGCGGGCAGGCGGCACGTACAGATCGCGCTGGAGAGCCTGCACAGGTCGACGTGCAGCCGCGCGACGAGCAGCGTGCCCGGCGTCCTGTCGCTCACGTCATGGGGAACCATGCGGTCATCGTATCGATTCCCGGTGCCCGATCTGGAGTGTGATCCCACCTGATGGATGGTGGGCGTTCGATGGGTGGACAGAGCCGTGGTGGACGGGACCTCGGTGCAGCCGGTCCCGTCCGCCCGGTGGCGTGCCGGGTCGGGCGATGTGGCGAGGTCAGGCGGGTTCGTACGCCTCGACGACCTCGACGTCCTCCTCGGTGATCTCACCGTCCACGATCCGGTAGGAGCGGAACTGGAAGGGGCCCTGGTCGTCGGTGTCCGCGGTGGAGACGAGGACGTAGTGGGCACCGGGTTCGTTGGCGTAGGTGACGTCGGTGCGGGAGGGGTATGCCTCGGTCGCGGTGTGGGAGTGGTAGATGATCACCGGCTCCTCGTCGCGGTCGTCCAGTTCGCGGTAGAGCTTGAGGAGGTCGGCCGAGTCGAACTCGTAGAAGGTGGGCGAGCGGGCGGCGTTGAGCATGGGGATGAACCGTTCGGCGCGGCCGGTTCCGGCCGGGCCCGCGACCACGCCGCACGCCTCGTCGGGGTGGTCGGCGCGGGAGTGCGCGACGATCTGGTCGTAGAGCGCCTGGGTGATGGTCAGCATGGCGCCAGGATAGGCATGCGGCCCCGTGCGTACCGAGGGGTGGTACGCAGCGGCCCGCATGGTGGACGCGACCGTTGGGGCGGCCGGTACGGCGGGGTGGCTCGACGGTGGGTCGGGGGCTCGTCCGCGGGTGGTCTCAGCTCTTCCCGAAGGCCTTGTTCTCGGGGTTGCGGGCCTTGAGCACCACGTACGAGACGCCGAGCAGGAGCGCCCAGAGCGGGGCGCAGTACAGCGAGATCCTGGTGTCCTTGTCGATGCCCATCATCACGATGACCACGCCGATGAAGGCCAGTGCGAAGACGCTGGTGTACGGGGCACCGGGGGCCCGGAACGTGGACCGCGGGAGCACGCCGCGGTCGGCGAGGCCGCGGTAGCGGATCTGGCAGAAGAGGATCATGATCCAGGCCCACATGCCGGAGATGGTGGCGAAGGAGACGACGTAGGTGAAGGCGTCGCCGGGCCACTGGTAGTTGATCCAGACGCCGACGAGCATCAGGGAGGCGGAGAAGGTGGTGCCGATGAGCGGGGTGCCGCTCCCGGTGAGCCGGGTGAAGAACTGCGGGCCCTGACCGTTGAGCGCGAGGTCGCGGAGCATGCGCCCGGTGGAGTACATGCCGGAGTTGCAGGAGGAGAGGGCCGCGGTCAGCACGACGAAGTTGACGATTCCGGCGCCGACGACCAGGCCCATTTCCTCGAACGCGGCGACGAACGGTGAGATGCCGGGCTTGAACGCGGTCCACGGGACCACGGAGAGGATCATGACGAGGGCGCCGACGTAGAAGACGGCGATGCGCCACGGCACTGTGTTGATGGCCTTGGGCAGGACGGTCTTCGGGTCCTTGGACTCACCCGCGGTGACGCCGACGAGTTCCACGGCGAGGAAGGCGAACATCACGATCTGCAGGGTCATCAGGGTGCCCTTGATTCCGTGCGGGAAGAAGCCGCCGTCGGCCCAGAGGTGGGTGACGGACGCGGTGTCCCCGGCGTCGGAGAAGCCGAGGGTGAGAATCCCGGCGCAGATGAGGATCATGCCGACGATGGCGGTCACCTTGACCATCGAGAACCAGAATTCGAGTTCCCCGAAGAGCTTTACGGAGATCAGGTTCACGCCGTACAGGATGACCGTGAAGATCAGTGCCGAGACCCATTGCGGAATGGAGAACCAGAACGTCATGTACTGGGCGGCCGCGGTGACTTCGGTGATTCCGGTGACGACCCAGAACAGCCAGTAGGTCCAGCCGGTGACAAAGCCGGCGAAGGGGCCGATGAATTCGCGGGCGTACTCCGAGAAGGAGCCCGACACCGGTCGGTACATGAGGAGTTCACCCAGGGCGCGCATGATGAAGAAGATCACGAGACCCGCGACGGCATAAGCCAGGACGAGACTGGGTCCGGCTTTCGAGATCGCCTTTCCCGCGCCGAGGAAGAGGCCGGTTCCGATGGCTCCGCCGATGGCGATCATCTGGATCTGCCGGGCGCCGAGGGCCCGCCGGTACCCCTCGCCCGCCGGGCCGGCGTCCGTGACCGCCGCGGCCGGCCGGCCGTCCTGCCCTTCGTCCACCTGCGCCGATGTCATGTGTCGCGCCTTTCTCCCCGCCAGTCCGCGCCGTGCCCTTGGGAACAGGGTCGGTGTCCCCGGGCGACCGTGAACACTTGTCGGAGGCAGACGGGTGACGCACCGGACGTGATCCGGCCTACGTCACGGGAAAACGAACGGGGATTTCCGGTCGCCACGAAGGTGACCGTTCAGGTGACGCGTACGCCCATGGTGTGCACGAACACCCGTCGCGCAGCCTCGGGACATCCATGCGGAACTACGGGACTACGGGACTACGGGACTGTGGAACCGCTACGGCATCAGGGTTTCCACGAGGGTTTCCTGGAGCGCGCCGAGCCAGAGATAGGCCATGACCATCGGCTTGCGCGGATCGCTGTCGGGCAGCCGGTAGAGGGAGCCGGCCTCTCCCTCGTCGTCGTCGGTGACCTCCAGGCGGGTGCCGATGGTCAGCCGGAGATCGTTGAGGGCGCCGAGCCAGTTGCGGCATTCGTCGGCGGAGAGCGTGAGTACGGCGCCTTCGTCCCCCTCGGCCGTGAGGGCGTCCAGGGTGCGTACGACCGTGAGGGTGTCCTCGCGCTTGCGGGCGCGCAGATCGTTCTCGGTGAAGCGGCGGAACTCGGCGGACGCGGCGCGCACCTCGGTGTCCTCGTCGCCGTACGCCTCGGGGAAGAGGCGGGCCAGGGCGGGGTCGGCGGGCGGTTTGCTGGGCCCCTCGGCGAAGAGCGCGGCGAGCGGGTCCTCACCCTCGGCGGGTTCGTCGCCGGGGCCGATCAGTTCCAGCAGCTGGACGGCGAGGGAGCGCAGGATCGCGATCTCCACCTCGTCGAGCGCGACGGCCGCGCCGCCGTCGGGGGTGGCCTTGAAGTGGCCGGCCATGGGTTCTCTCCGATGGTGGGTCGGGCGGGGCAGAGGAGGATCGGACCGGCCCGGCACTCCTACGGGCACACCTGGCCGGTCACGGCACTAGTTGCGGTCCTGGGTGAGGGTGGCCCACAGTCCGTAGCCGTGCATGGCCTGGACGTCGCGTTCCATCTCCTCGCGGCTGCCGCTGGAGACCACGGCACGGCCCTTGTGGTGGACGTCCAGCATCAGCTTGTGGGCCTTGTCCTTGGAGTAGCCGAAGTAGGCCTGGAAGACATAGGTCACGTAGCTCATGAGGTTGACCGGGTCGTTGTGGACCAGCGTCACCCAGGGGACGTCGGGCTCGGGGACGACGCGGCTGTCCTCGGCCGATTCGGGACGCTCGATCTCAGTAGGGGCGACGCTCACCCACCCCATGCTGCCACCCGGGAGGGGTCATCGCACAAACGACCCGAGATCTCGTCACTCTGACGACATAGGGGTAGCATCCGGAACATGAACTCTGCGGACCTTGGGCGACGGGTCGGTGTGCCGTCGACCGCCCTCTTCACCGACCAGTACGAGCTCACGATGGTGCAGGCCGCACTGAAGGCCGGTACGGCCGAGCGGCACTCGGTCTTCGAGGCGTTCACCCGGCGGCTGCCGGAGGGGCGGCGCTACGGTGTCGTCGCGGGCATCGGACGGGTGCTGGACGCGGTGGAGAACTTCCACTTCGACGACGAGATGCTCACTTTCCTGCGCGAACAGGACGTCGTCGACGGGCCCACGCTCGCCTGGCTGGCCGACTACCGCTTCAGCGGTGACATCTGGGGATACCCGGAGGGCGAGGTGTACTTCCCCGGCTCGCCCATCCTGCGGGTAGAGGGCTCCTTCGCCGAGTGCGTGCTGCTGGAGACGGTGATCCTGTCGATCCTCAACCACGACTCGGCGATCGCCGCCGCGGCGTCGCGGATGTCCGCCGCCGCGGGCGGCCGCGGACTGATCGAGATGGGTGCACGGCGCACCCATGAGCTGTCGGCGGTGGCCTCGGCGCGCGCCGCGTACATCGGCGGCTTCGACACCACCTCCGACCTGGCCGCGGGCTTCCGCTACAACATCCCGACCGTCGGGACGAGCGCCCACGCCTTCACACTGCTCCACGACACCGAGCGCGACGCGTTCCGGGCGCAGGTGGACTCGCTGGGCCGGGGCACGACGCTGCTGGTCGACACGTACGACGTCGCCGAGGCGGTCCGTACGGCGGTCGAGATCGCCGGGACGGAGCTGGGCGCGGTACGGATCGACTCCGGGGACCTGCTGCTGGTCGCGCACCGGGTGCGGCAGCAGCTGGACGAGCTGGGCGCCACCGGGACGAAGATCGTGGTGACGTCCGACCTGGACGAGTACGCGATCGCCTCGCTGGCCGCCGCCCCGGTCGACGCGTACGGGGTGGGCACGCAGCTGGTGACCGGCAGCGGGCAGCCGACCTGCTCGATGGTCTACAAGATGGTCGCCCGCGCCACATCCGCCGACCCCGCGGAGCCGCTGCGGGCGGTCGCCAAGAAGTCGCTCAGCTCGAAGTCGTCGGTGGGCGGTCGCAAGTGGGCGGCGCGCCGGCTGGACGAGAACGGGGTGGCCGAGGCGGAGGTGATCGGCACCGGTCCCGTACCGGCGGAGCTGGCCGAGCGGCAGCTGCTGGTCGAGCTGGTCAGGGGCGGTGAGGTGATCGCCCGCGAGCCGTTGGACGCGGCGCGCGAGCGGCACATGGTGGCGCGGGCGGGGCTGCCGATGTCAGCGATGCAGCTGTCCCGCGGGGAGCCCGTCATTCCCACGGAGTACATCTGACGGAGCCGGGAACGGGGACGGGGCGGGTGAGCGGGAAAGAGGGGGTGCGGCCGGCGCCGTTCGATGGCCGGTTCGTCCCCGATCGCCGGAATCACCTCGGACGCTTGATTACGTCCCCTCCCGAAGCCGCTCCCGAGTCTCTAGGCTCGAATATGCCCCCCATGACCGCCGACCGTCCCCCACCGAAGGACACCCGCCATGCATCGCGCCTTGATCGTCGTGGACGTTCAGAACGACTTCTGCGAGGGCGGCAGTCTCGCCGTGGCGGGGGGCTCCGATGTCGCCGCCGCCATCACCGACCTGATCGGGGAGGCCCAGGCCGGGTACCGCCATGTGGTGGCCACCCGTGACCACCACATCGACCCGGGCAGCCACTTCTCCGACCAGCCGGACTTCGAGTACTCCTGGCCGCCGCACTGCGTCGCCGGTACGGAGGGGGTGGGCTTCCACCCGAATTTCGCCCCTGCGGTCGCGTCGGGGGCGATCGACGCGGTGTTCGACAAGGGGGCCTACGCCGCGGCGTACAGCGGCTTCGAGGGCCTCGACGAGAACGGCGTCGGGCTGGCGGACTGGCTGCGGGACCGCAGGGTCACCGAGGTCGACGTGGTCGGCATCGCGACCGACCACTGCGTACGGGCGACGGCGCTGGACGCGGTCCGGGCGGGCTTCACCACGCATGTGCTGCTCGACCTGACCGCGGGGGTCGCCGAGGCGACCACGGACCGGGCGCTGGAGGAGCTCCGCAGGGTGGGCGTGAAGCTCTCCGGCAAGCCGGTGGTGTAAGAACCTCACGACCCGCGCCGCCCGCGCCCCACGGCGTCTCACGCCGGGCGGCGGGTGGGTACGGCCCGAATGCCCGGCACGGACGATCCGGCCGGTACGGCGGGTACGGCCGACGCGGCGGGTACGGCCGAGCGGAGCAGCGCGCGGATCGGGTGCCAGAGCTCCTGGGCCCGCTCCGGTCTCGCTCGCCAGAGCACCCCGTCCGGGTGGTGCAGCACGGCGGTGATCTCGTCCGGGGTGGGTGGCTCGGCGTTGCCTCGAAGGTAGACGGCGCGCAGGCCCAGATTGCGCAGCCGGGTCAGCGCGCGGGCCCGGTTGGCCGCGTGCACCAGGACCCGGATCGGGGCGCCCGGACCCGCTCCGTCCGTCGGGCCTGTCAGGGTGATCGCGACGACCACACTGCCGTTCGGCAACTTGCTGAACCCTCCGCCTGCCATGTCCGCGCTCCCCCGTGAGACGTCGTGTCAATAAGGATCTGAACAAGACGCACCTAAACACGATCGGCCGCCGCCCGCTAGAGGGCGACGGCCGATCAAGCTCTGACCTGCGGTGATGCTGGATTACTTGTGCGAGGCCCCGACCTTGACGATCATCGCCGAGCCGTCGTTCGGCTCGCTGACGACCGTGATCCGAGTGTTCGTGTCAGAGACCTGAACACTTCCGGTCTTGTTCTCCGCGTACCAGTAGGTTCCCTTGTGGTCGTCGAAGACCGGGATGCCGGGCTGCGACTTGATCTGCACCGGCACGTCGGCGCTGTGCAGCGTGAAGCCGTCGGTCGCGTGCCGGCTGAAGGGCGCGTCGAAGGGCTGGATCTTGTTGCGGATGACCGTGCCGTCCGCCCACTTCAGCGGCTTGGCGTGCGCGTCGATCGGCAGGATCAGGCCCTTGCCCGGGTGGGTGGAGACGTTGTTGTCCTTCTGGGAGGTGTCCCACTGCCAGATGAGCAGACCGGTCTGGTACGGGTAGTGCTCGACCCAGTCCGGACGCGTCTTGGAGAAGCCGAAGTTGTACGGGCCGACCTTGAGGGTCTGGTCGTAGCTGACGTACTGGCGGTTCTCCGCGATGTAGTACTGCGGGTAGTTCTTGGTGAACGACTCGCCGACGCGGGAGAAGCCCTTGGCGGTCCAGCCGTTGTCGTCGCCCTCGGCGTTGTCCGAGAAGATCACGGCACCGTCGGCGGTGACCGAGATGGTGTCGGCCGCGAAGCCGATACCGCCCGCGCCGCCGTCGGTGGCGTACCGGAAGCGGATGTCGATCTTCTTGCCCGCGTAGGCGTCCAGCGGGTAGGAGAGCTGCTGGTACTTGCCGGAGACGTCGGTCAGGGCCGGCTTGTCACTGGCGTCGCGCGGGATCGCCTTGCCGTCGGCCGTGCCGTCGATCGCGGTCCAGCTGGTGCCACCGTTCTCCGACACCTCGGTGTAGAGGTAGTCGTAGTCCTTCTCGATGTCCCAGAAGCCCGCGAGGTCCAGGGAGGCCTTGGACTTGCCGGTCAGGTCGACCGAGCGGGAGAGGGTGTTGTTCAGGTTGTCGCCCATGTCGCTCCACCACTGCTTGGAGCCCTCGGCGGGCTTCGTGACAGGGGTGGTGACGGGCTTGTCGGGCAGCGTGACGACGAGCGCCTGCTTGTCCTTGGTGTTGTACTCGGACACGCCCAGCTTGTGGGTGGAGTTCGTCGCGGCCTTGGCCTCGGCGTAGTTGAGCCAGCCAAGCTGGAGCTTGTCCCAGGCGGTCATGTCGCCGGGCAGGTCACCGATCTGGTTCTTGCCGGTGCCGAGCCAGGAGCCGGCCGACATCAGGGACCAGAAACCGACCGAGTTCTCGGCGCGGTTGGTGGTGTCGTACAGGTCGGGCAGGCCCAGGTCGTGGCCGTACTCGTGGGCGAAGACGCCCAGGCCGCCGTTCTCGGGCTGCGCGGTGTAGTCGCCGACCCAGAGGCCGGTGTCACCGATCTGGGTGCCGCCCGCCTTGTTGCCGGCCGGGCCGGTCGCGCCGACGTCGGTGCCGTACGCGTACCAGCGGTGCGCCCAGATGGCGTTCGTGCCCTCGACGCCGCCGCCCGCCGACTCGTCCTCACCGGCGTGGACGATCTGGAAGTGGTCGATGTAGCCGTCGGGCTCGTTGAAGTCGCCGTCGTTGTCGTAGTCGTAACGGTCCCACTGGTCGTACTGCGCGAGGTCCGTCTTGATCTGCTCGGGTGTGCGGCCCTTGGCCTTCTGGTCGGCGGCCCAGGCGTTCACGCCGTCCTTGATCATGTCCCAGGCGTTGGCACAGTTGGTCGAGCCGCAGTAGTTGGACCCGTAACGGGCCTCGTTGTACGGCACCTTGACCCAGTCGGAGACCTCGCCGTCGACCGAGTAGCGCCCGGAGGACGTCTTCTCGTAGTACGTCTTCAGCGAGTTCTTGCCGGCGCCCGTACCGAAGTAGAGGTCCTGGAAGTGCGCCTGGTTGTAGTCGGCCTGCCAGGCGGTGCTGTTGTCCTTCTTGGGGTCCGGCTTGGCTATCTGGTTGTGCGCCGGGCCGGGCGTGCCGCCGTACTTCGGAACGGCCGGCGCGGGGCCGTCGCCGTCCGGGTCGAACATGGTCGTGTTGTCGACCTTGTCGCCGAACTCGACCAGGATCGTGAAGATCTTGTCGGTCTTCTCGCGGCCGAGTTCGACGTACTTCTTGTCGTCGAGCCTGACGACCTTGGAGCCGCCCCGCGTCGTCACCTTCTTGTCGCCGGCCATGACCTGCTCCAGGGCGGCCTGACGCTGAGCGTCCTGCTGCTTGCTGAAGGGGCCCTGCAGGTCGTGCGAGTCGCCCTTGGCCGAACCCGGATCGCGGCGCTCGGCCACGGGGGCCTTCGCCCCCGATACGTGGTCATCTGCCTGGGCTGTGGCGAAAGCTGACGCCGTAGCGGCAGTCGCGGCCATGGCCACGACAACCGCAGCGGCGCGAAGCGCCCGTCTGTGAGTGGTCACTTGATGCAGTCCTCCCCGGCGCCCGCGGCTGCGGCCTGGCGTGGTGTGGAGGGGCCGCGCGCGGATACGCGTCACAAGTGACGACATTCGACCGGAGTTACGAGAGAAAAGACAGATCTTGACTTGAACAGACCAAGTGCACTATGCAGGAGCGCATCTCCGCTATCCGAACGTTCCCCGTGCGGGCAACCGGCGCGTCATAGCCGAGGGTTGAAGCACGGAATGACTCCGTGCGCCCCCCGTGCACCGGTACCGTGGGTTAGGTGATGCTTACTACCGGTTCCGCTCGGGCATCCACCGTCGTAGAGTCGCTCGACAGTGCGACCGTGTCGAGAGACTGCCCATCCGATGCCCCGAGGACGGATACCGCCATGCCGCGTATCACTGCCGCACAGCTCTCCTACGGTTCGGTCACCGTCGTCTTCTCGACCCTCGCGATGCTGCTGCTCTCCCGTACGGGTCCGGGCCTCGGCGTCGCCGTCATCGGGACCGCGGCGCTCGCGCTCGGCCTGCTGGTGGCCGTGACCGTACCCCACCCGTCCCGGGCGAAAACAGCGAAGTCCGCGAAGGCCGGGGCCGCAGCACGTACGAACCACGATCCGGTCTCCGCCGCCGTCGAGGCCGAGGGCCTCGCCCGCGACGGCGCCCGGGCCCCGATCCCGCAGGCCCGCACGGCCGGACAGCGCGCCGCGGCGCGGGTGGACGAGCTGATGGGCGAGCATTCCCTGCGGCGCTGAATACGAATACGGCCTCGGTCTCCGTACGGGCTCGGTCATCGAGCCCGTACGGGGACCGAGGCAGTACGGGGACCGAGGCAGTACGGAGACCGAGGCAGTACGGAAACCTGGGCAGCAGGCGTGGCAGCACCTCAGTCGGTCTGGACGACCACCGTCTTCGCCGCCTTGTCGTGAAGGCCCTGCCGGTACGGCTTGTCCGTGAACATGAGCACGATGTTGATCAGCCACCACAGGCACGGGCAGCACAGCAGCGCCGGCAGCCACAGCACCACGCCGCGCAGGAACGCCGACCCCGTGTCCGGCACCCGTCCGTCGTTGAGCATCGCGACCCGCAGCTTCAGCAGCCGCTTGCCGATGGTCCGGCCGTCCTTGTGCGTGAAGTACGTGTCGTACGCGACGTAGACCACCAGCCCGATCAGCGACCAGAGCAGTTGGTGCCCGCTGTACGTCTGGTTGAAGACATTGCCGACACCGTTGTTGCTGCTGTTGTCGTTCATCTCGACCGCACCACCCCACGGCAGCGAGATCAGATACAGCGGGATCGAGATGATCAGCAAGTCGATCAGCCTGGCCAGAATCCGCTTGCCGGGCTCGCCCAGCGGCGGCATGCCGGCCAGCGGATCCACACCCCCGTACGGGCCGCCGCCGTAGGCATCGCGATCGTACGGCGGCGGAGGCCCCGCCGGAGGAGGCGGCGGGGCGCCCCCGGGGGGCGAGCCCGACGACGGTCCCTGCGGCCCTTGCGGCCCCTGAGGCCCCTGCGGCCCCTCCGGTCCTTGAGACCCCTGAGGCTTCTTGAGGAACGGGTCTTCCTCGGGCGGCTGACCGGACGTCGGCTGATCGTTGCTCATGGGGGCAGTGCACCCCGGCCCGGGGGTGCCCGCAACGGCTCAGGTGCGTTCGGGGGAACAGGCCGGTCTTCGCGGAGCTCACCCGATGGGCCGTCAGCCGGAGGAGTGCCTTCCGCGGGCCGGGGGCGGAGTCAGTCGGCGACGAAGGTGCGCGCCGCCTTGTCGTGCCAGCACTGGCGCCACGGCCGGTCGAACAGGCACCACAGCACGTTGAGCACCCCGACCACCAGGACGCCCAGCAGGCCGTAGACCAGCCAGCGGCGCAGCGCGGCGGCGAAGGACGGAGTCTCGTGGGACTCGATGTCCCGCACGTCGAGTCCGCAGAGCTTCTTGCCGAGCGTACGGCCCCACTTCGCGGTCGGCAGCGCCTCCAGCAGCACACCGAGCACGAGGAACGCGCCGAGCACCGCACCGAACAGACCGGCCGTGGTGGAGTCCACCAGCCAGACGGTGACCGTCTCACCGGACAGCTTCGCCGCGTTGATCTTCTCGTCGATGTGGTCCATCGCCCGCGAGAGGAGCGGGAAGCCGATGGCTCCGACGAGTGCGCCCAGCACGACCGTGTCGACGAGTCGCGCGGCGAACCGCTTCCCGAGCCCGGCGGGCCTGGCCGACGCCTGGGCCTGCGCGAGCCGCTGGAAGGGGTCGTCGACCGGGGGCTTCCAGGGCACGACGGGCTGATCCGGCTGCCCACCCTGCGCACCGAACTGGGGGTGGGGTTGCTGGGACTGGTGAGTCCGGGGCTGTGGTTGGTGAGTCTGTGGCTGGGGGCGCGCTTCCTGGTCGGGCTGGGCGAGCTGGTGGACCTGCTGCGCCCAGGGGGTGGCACCGCCGGGGCCGGGAGCGGGGTTCGGAGAGGGGATGGGGGCGGGCGCGGGAGCGGCGGTTTGCGCGGGGGGCTGGGCCGCCGTGTGCGGCGGTGTCTGCGCGGGGGCGCCGGGGCCGATCGCACGGATCGCCATCGTCCCGTCCGCGGGAGCCTGTTCCGTCGACCGGGAAGCGGGTGCGCGGCCCGGGCGGTCGACCCGGATCGCGACGGTGTTCTCGGGGGTCCGGCCGCCGCCGTCGCGCATGGCGGGCAGCGCACCGCCCGTCGGGTCCGGCGAAGCCGGCCGACGCGGGTCCGCGGGGGCACGGTCGGCGGGTGTCCGGCCCGCGGGGGCACGGTCGGCCGGGACCGGGTCGGCCGGGGCACGGACCGCGGGGACACGGTCGGCGGGTGTGCGGTCCGCGGGCGTACGCGGATCCTGTCCGGACTCCGCCGCCGAGCCGGACTCCGGCGCCGACGCCCCGCCCTGACCGCGTTGCCGCCCCGGCTCGACCTGCCGGCCCTGAGCGCCCTGCCCGCCCGGCTCGCTCTGTGTACCGGGCTGCCCGGTGCCGCCCCAGGAGACCCGTCGGTCGCGTTCGCCGCCGAAGCCGGTCTGCCGGGAGGCGTCGGCCTGCCAGGCGGTGGCTGGTTCCGGTTGGTTGTCCGCGTGCGGCTCCTCGTCGAGGTAGACCGGACCCGTCTCGTCCACCGGCGCGGGCGCCGCGACCGACGGCTGCGGGCTCGGCTGCGGTTCGGCCGCCGCTCCCGCGGGCGAACCGGGCATCGGCTCGCCCTGCTGCGGGGCGGGCCGACTCGTGCCGGGAACCCACGAAGCGCCGTTCCAGTACCGGACATATCCGGGAATGGACGGGTCGGGGTAGTACCCCTCATGGGGGCTTTCGTCACCGGGTGCCGGGGTTGGGGCGCTCATCACCGTGGTCCCGTATCTCTTCGAGGCCTCAATACAACGGGTCCACATCTATCAGACGCCCGCCCGTCCCCGGGCCGGTCCAGGGGTTTGGACCACTTTCCGGTCACCCGGAAATTTTTTCCGGAAGTCGCGTCATGGTTGGCGTGGAGGGCGCTCTCTCCCTGTGCGGACCGGTCGCGGAACCGGCCCACAGGCACCGAAAGGACGCACTCATGCACACCGTCGTAAAGCGCGAACTGGAGCTCAAGCTGGTTCTGTCGCCCGAGCGCAGCATCCCCGTCCCTGCCCGGCTGACGTACCTCACGGAGGATCCGTACGCCGTGCACATCGCCTTTCACATCGGCTCCGACTTCCCCGTCCACTGGACGTTCGCCCGCGATCTGCTCGTCGAAGGCGTGTTCCGGCCGTGCGGTCACGGGGACGTGCGGATCTGGCCGACCAAGGTCGACCGGCGCAACGTCCTCTTCGTGGCGCTGACTTCGCCCGACGGCGACGCCCTGCTGGAGGTACCGTCCGCCACCGTGGCCGCCTGGTTGGAGCGGACCCTGCGGCTGGTTCCGCCGGGTACGGAGACCGAGCGGCTCGGCATGGACGAAGGTCTCGCCGAGCTGCTCGCGCCGCTGCCGGCCGACGACCTGTGGCTCAGCGACCCGTGGTGGCCGGACGAATCGCAGGACGGCAACGCATGAGCCCGCGCGGCCAGAGGCACGGGCGCGGATACGGGCGCGGGCGCGGCAATGGCCCCGGACACGGAAATGGACGCAGGCGTGGACGCGTCCGCCGTCACCCGTCAGCCGTCACCCGTCAGCCGTCAGCCGTCAGCCGTCAGAACACCTTGCCCGGGTTGAGTAGCCCCAGCGGGTCGAAGGCCTGTTTGATGCCCCGGTGCAGTTCTACGCTCACCTCACCGAGCTCGCGCGCGAGCCACTCCTTCTTCAGTACGCCGACGCCGTGTTCACCCGTGATCGTGCCGCCGAGTTCCAGGCCGAGCCCCATGATCTCGTCGAAGGATTCACGGGCCCGCCGGGACTCGTCGACGTCGGTGTGGTCGAAACAGACGACGGGGTGGGTGTTGCCGTCGCCCGCGTGCGCGCAGACGCCGATGGTGAGGCCGTACTTCTCGGCAATGGCGGCGGTGCCTGCGAGCATCGCGCCGAGCTTCGAGCGCGGTACGCAGACGTCGTCGATCATTGTGGCCGACTTGACGGTCTCCAGCGCGGTGAGCGACATCCGCCGGGCCTGGAGCAGCATTTCGGACTCGGCGGCATCCTGCGCCGGGACCACCTCGGTGGCGCCCGCGGCGGTGCACAGCTCGCCCACGGCGGCCAGGTCCGCCGACGGGTCCGGGGTGTCGAAGGCGGCGAGCAGGAGCGCCTCGGTGGTGTCGGGCAGGCCCATGTTGGCCATCTTGTTGACGGCGCGGATCGTCGTACGGTCCATCAGTTCGAGGAGTGACGGAGTGTGACCGCGCTCCATGATCCGGCAGATCGCGTCGCACGCGGTCGCCGCGCTCGGGAACTCGGCGGCCAGCACCAGTTGCTGCGGCGGCCGGGGCTTCAACGCGAGCACGGCCTTCACGACGATGCCGAGGCTGCCCTCCGAGCCGACGAAGAGCCGGGTGAGGTCGTATCCCGCGACGCCCTTCGCGGTACGGCGGCCGGTGGTGAGCAGGCGCCCGTCGGCGAGGACGACCTCCAGGCCGAGCACGTACTCGGCGGTGACCCCGTACTTCACGCAGCACAGCCCGCCGGACGCGGTGCCGATGTTGCCTCCGATGGTGCACATCTCCCAGCTGGAGGGGTCCGGCGGGTAGTACAGACCGTGCTCGTCGACCGCCCGCGAAAGCACCGCGTTGACGACACCGGGCTCGACGACCGCGATCCGGTCGACCGGGTTGATCTCCAGGATCCGGTCCATCTTCACGAGGGACAGCACGATGCAGCCGTCGGAGGCGTTGGCCGCGCCCGACAGACCGGTACGGGCGCCCTGCGGGACGACCGGGACGCGCAGGGCCGTTGCCGTGCGCATGATGTGCTGGACCTGCTCGACGGTGCGCGGGAGCACGACGACGGCGGGCGTGCCCGCCTCGCAGAAGCTCGCCATGTCGCGGGCGTACGAGACAGTGACATCCGGATCGGCGATCAGGGCCTCGGCCGGCAGCCCCGCACGCAGTTGCTCGAGCAGTCCATTCATGATGCAAGCGTGGCACCCGGGCCCATTGGTGTGAACCCGTCTGCGGCAGCCTTCGCAAGGCGCGGTGTGCTCTTCGTACTGACGCAGAGTGATCGGCATGGATGTCATGCCGCAGCAGCCCCCAGAGTCCGTCGATTCGACGAAGCCTCCCCCTGACTCTCCCCTCGATCCCGCAGGAACCGACCCCGTACCCAGGGACCCGGCGCCCCTGGACCCGGCATCCCCGGACCCGGCATCCCTGGACCCGGCATCCCCGGACCCGGCATCCGTGGACCCGGCATCCGTGGACCCGGCGCCGCTGGACCCGGCGTCGTCGGCCGAGCTGCCGCCCCTCTCGCTGCGTACGACGCTGCGCAGGGCGGCCATGGGTGTGGTGGCGGGTGCGGTGCTGGTGACGGGTGCGGTGGTGGCCGTGCCGGAGGACGAGAAGAAGACCGCGCCGCCGCCCGCTCCGGGTCCGGTGTCGCGTGCCCTGAAGGCGTCGGACATGGGCTATCCCGCCTCACTCTCCGATCTGACGGCGCTGATCGGGGACCGGCAGCAGTGGGTGGGTACGCATCCTGCCGACGCGAAGTCGTGGGCGCTGCTGGGCACGGCCTTCCTGGAGTGGGGGCAGCGGTCCGCGGACGAGGCCTACTTCGGCCGGGCCGAGGAGGCGCTGAAACGCTCGCTGAACGTCGAGCCGGGTGAGAACGGGAACACGGCGGCCTGGGTGGGACTCGCGACGCTCGCCAATGCCCGCCGCGACTTCGCCCTGGCGAAGAAGTGGGGCGAGACGGTACGGGCGCGGCAGCCGAAGCAGTGGACGGTGTACCCGGCGCTGATCGACGCGTACAACGGCCTCGGCGACTACAAGGCCTCGCGCACGGCGGTGGAGCAGTTCGCGGAGCTCCGCCCCGGCGCCGCGGCGCTCCTGCGGACGGCGCGGATGTACCGGGACCGCGGCTGGCGCGAGAACGCGCTGGCGGACGCGCAGGACGCGGCGGACCGGGCCACCACGCCGGCGCAGAAGGCGGAGTCCCTGCATCTGCTGGGCGAACTGGCCTGGGAGCGGGGCGAACCCGAGGAGGCGATCACGCAGTACAGCGCGGCACTGCGGACCGACCGCGACCACTATGCGTCGCTCGCGGGCCGGGCCACGGCGCTGACGGCGCTCGGCCGTACGGACGAGGCGGAACGCGACTTCAAGGCGGCGCTGGCCGGCCTGCCCCGGCCCGAATACCTGCTGGAACTGGGCGAGTTGTACGAGTCGCTGGGCCGGGACGAGGATGCCCGAAGCCAGTACGCGCAGCTCCGCGAGGCGCTCGCGCGGGGCGGCGGCCAGGGCGTGGACAACGCGCTCCTGCGCGGCCGTTTCGAGGCCGCTCACGGGGATCCGGAGGCGGCGGTGAAGGTGCTGAAGGCGGAGTGGGCCCGGCAGCATCGCAGCGCGGCGATGGCGGACGCGCTGGGTTGGGCGCTGCACCTGTCCGGCGACTCGTCCGGTGCCCTGCCCTACGCGACGCGTGCGGTCGCCGCGGGGGGACGGATCGCCTCGTACGCGTCCCACCTGGGCGCGATCCAGCAAGCGTTGAAGGACTACGGTCCGGCGCGCCTCAATCTGACGGAGGCCCTGCGCATCAACCCGCACTTCTCACCGCTGGAGGGCACGGCGGCCAAGGAGGCCCTGGACCTGCTGGGCGGCCCTCCGGCGGGCGGTCCGCCGGGCATGGCGCCCGCGAAGCCGCAGCCCGCTCCACCGGCGCCGGGTCGTCGCTGACGGCGGCCGATCGGTCCAGTCGCCGGAGGGCCCGCGATGCGCGGGCCC
>NZ_JBHVFF010000184.1:0-17327 GCF_042801895.1 Streptomyces sp. NPDC057543
AGCGCTACCAGCGCTCCCGCGCGGTGCCATATCCGAACCACTCCACGGAGGCCCTGCGGTGAACGAACTGCCGCAACAGCTGGCCAATGGACTCATCCTCGGCGCGATGTACGGTCTCATCGCGATCGGCTACACGATGGTCTACGGAATCATCCAGCTCATCAACTTCGCCCACGGCGAGATCTTCATGATCGGAGGCTTCGGAGCTCTCACCGTATACCTCTGGATGCCAGCCGGTGTCTCCCTCCTCGCGATCATCCCGCTCATGATCATCGGCGGCGTCATATGCTCCGTCGCCGTCAGCACCGCCGCCGAACGCTTCGCCTACCGGCCCCTGCGCGGCGCCCCCCGACTCGCCCCGCTCATCACCGCAATCGGACTATCCCTCGCACTCCAGCAGGCCATCTGGAAGTGGTACCCCGACGCCAAGAAGGACCGCTCCTTCCCCCAGTTCAAGGGCGAAGCGATCGACATCTTCGGCGCCCACATCCAACGCGGTGACCTCTTCGTCCTCATCACCGCACCCATCTGCATGCTCGCCCTCGGACTCTTCGTCTCCAAGACCCGCTCCGGCCGCGGCATGCAAGCCACCAGCCAGGACCCCGACACCGCCAAACTCATGGGCATCAACACCGACCGCATCATCGTCATGGCCTTCGCCATCGGTGCCGCGTTCGCCGCCGTCGCCGCCGTCGCCTACGGGCTCAAGAACGGCCAGATCGGCTTCAAAATGGGCTTCATCATGGGTCTCAAAGCCTTCACCGCAGCCGTACTCGGCGGCATCGGCAACATCTACGGCGCCATGCTCGGCGGCGTCGTACTCGGCATCGCCGAATCCCTCGCCACCGGCTACATGAGCAACGTCCCCGGCATGGAACTCTTCGGCGGCGGCGCCTGGAAGGACGTATGGGCCTTCGTCCTCCTCATCATCGTCCTGCTGCTCCGCCCCCAGGGCCTGCTCGGCGAACGCGTCGCGGATCGGGCGTGATACGGATGACCACCAACCACACCACCGCGCCCGGGACCACCCCCCTCCTCCCGGTCCCCACAGCCGCCGCCCGCATCGCCACCCTCGCCGGCGCCGCCATCGCACTCGCCGGCACCTTCCTCGCCTGGACCTGGACCAGCGAATTCCCCGGCGACCTCACCGTCACCGGCTACCCCGGCGGCCTCCAGGTCCTCACCCTCGTCAGCGCCGCACTCACCCTGCTCCTCACACTCTCCGGATACGGCATCCGAGGCCTGCGCTGGCTCACCCCGGGCGGCACCAACAGCCCCGTCCGCCTCCTGGCCCTCGGCACCCTCGGCACCACCGGCTACGCCATCGGCGCCATCGCCTACGACCTCGGCGGCGTCGTCAACCTCGAACCCGGCGCCTGGGTCAGCGGCATCGGCGCACTCATCGCCGCCATCGCCGCACTCGGCCTCCCCGGGGACCAGCCACACACCGCCACCGGCACCACCGCCTGGCAGCGCTTCCGCAACAGCCTCGGCGCCCCACCGGCCCGCCGCGCCGACCCCCTCCCCTCCTGGGCCGAAATCCTCATCATCGCCGTAGCCTTCGGCATCGGCCTCTACATCTTCAGCTACGGAATCGACACCGACTACGCCGAACTCTTCATCGGCTTCCTCATCACCGTCGGCTTCGCCTTCACCGCACTCCACCGCGCCGGACTCGTCTCCCGCGTCACCGCACTCACCACCAAGCACCGCAACGTCACCCTCGCCGCCGCCCTCGTCGCAGCCGTCTGCTTCCCCTTCACCCAGCAGAAAGAGGAATACGCGCTCATCGGCGCCAACATCCTCATCTTCGCGACCGTGGCACTCGGCCTCAACGTCGTCGTCGGCCTCGCCGGCCTCCTCGACCTCGGATACGTCGCCTTCCTCGGCGTCGGCGCCTACGCCGCCGCCCTGGTATCCGGCTCCACCATGTCGGCCATCGGCGTCGAATTCCCCTTCTGGGCCGCCGTACTCACCGGCGCCGGAGCCTCGCTCATCTTCGGCGTCCTCATCGGCGCCCCCACCCTCCGACTACGCGGCGACTACCTCGCCATCGTCACCCTCGGCTTCGGTGAAATCTTCCGCCTCACCGTGAACAACCTCAACGGCAACAGCGGACCCGACCTCACCAACGGCTCCCAGGGCATCCCCAGCATCCCCGACCTCGACTTCTTCGGATTCGACTTCGGACTCAAGCACGACATCCTCGGCTTCAACCTCGGCAGGTCGGCCAACTACTACCTGCTGATGCTCGTCTTCACCGCCGTCGTCGTCCTCGTCTTCCGCCGCTCCGGAGAATCCCGCATCGGCCGCGCCTGGGTCGCCATCCGCGAAGACGAAACCGCAGCCACCGCCATGGGCATCAACGCCTTCCGGCTCAAACTGCTGGCCTTCGCCCTCGGCGCCACCCTCGCCGGCCTCGCCGGAACCGTCCAGGCACACGTCAACTACACCGTGACACCCGAGCAGTACCAGTTCGCCGGCTCCGTACCACCCAACTCCGCGTTCCTCCTCGCCGCCGTCATCCTCGGCGGCATGGGAACCCTCAGCGGACCCCTCGTCGGCGCCGCACTGCTCTACCTCATCCCGGCCAAGCTCCAGTTCATGCAGGACTACCAGCTCTTCCTCTTCGGAGTCGCACTCATCCTCCTGATGCGCCTGCGCCCCGAAGGCCTCGTCGCCGACCGCAGGAAGCAGCTCGAATTCCACGAGACCGACCAGCTCGACCTACCGGAGCCACGGCAGTCCGAAGAAACCGGCGCCGGCATCGCCAAGGCGGGGGCGTGACCACCATGACCACCACGAAAACCGCCACCACCGTCCTCGACGCCAACGGCGTCACCATGCGCTTCGGCGGCCTCACCGCCGTACGAAACGTCGACCTCACCGTCAACGCGGGCGAAATCGTCGGCCTCATCGGCCCCAACGGCGCCGGCAAGACCACCTTCTTCAACTGCCTCACCGGCCTCTACGTCCCCACCGAGGGCAAGGTCAGCTACAAGGGCACCGTCCTGCCGCCCAAGCCCCACCTCGTCACCCAGGCAGGCATCGCCCGCACCTTCCAGAACATCCGGCTCTTCGCCAACATGACCGTCCTGGAGAACGTCCTCGTCGGACGCCACACCAGGACCAAGGAAGGCCTCTGGTCCGCCCTCCTGCGGCTCCCCGGCTTCACCAAGGCCGAACACGCCAGCCGCGAACGAGCCATGCAACTCCTGGAATTCATCGGCCTCCAGGACAAGGCCGACCACCTCGCGCGCAACCTCCCCTACGGAGACCAGCGCAAGCTGGAAATCGCCCGCGCACTGGCCAGCGACCCCGGACTCCTCCTCCTCGACGAGCCCACCGCCGGCATGAACCCGCAGGAAACCCGCGTCACCGAAGAACTCATCTTCGCCATCCGCGACCAGGGCATCGCCGTCCTCGTCATCGAGCACGACATGCGGTTCATCTTCAACCTCTGCGACCGCGTCGCCGTCCTCGTCCAGGGCGAGAAACTCGTCGAAGGCACCTCCGACGTCGTCCAGAGCGACGAGCGCGTCGTCGCCGCCTACCTCGGCACCCCCTTCGAAGGCGCCCCCGGCGCCGAAGAGGTCGCCGAGGTCGAAGCCGCCGAAGCCGTCGCCACCAAGGCGGCCGACGCCGCCGCAGACACCAACAACACCACCGAAACCGACAGCACCACCGGCACCACCGGCACCACCGGCACCGAGGAGGAGGACGCCCGATGACCGCACTACTGGAGGTCGAGGACCTCCGCGTCGCCTACGGCAAGATCGAAGCCGTCAAGGGCATCTCCTTCACCGTCGAAGCCGGCCAGGTCGTCACCCTCATCGGCACCAACGGTGCGGGCAAGACCACCACCCTGCGCACCCTCTCCGGACTGCTCAAGCCGGCCAGCGGCCGCATCACCTTCGACGGCCAACCACTCGCCAACATCCCGGCCCACAAGGTCGTCTCCCTGGGCCTCGCCCACTCCCCCGAGGGACGCCACATCTTCCCCCGGCTGACGATCACCGAGAACCTCCAGCTCGGCGCCTACCTCCGCAACGACAAGGCAGGCATCGAGAAGGACATCCAGCGCGCCTACGACCTCTTCCCCATCCTCGGGGAACGCCGCAAGCAGGCCGCCGGAACCCTCTCGGGCGGCGAACAGCAGATGCTCGCCATGGGCAGGGCCCTCATGTGCCAGCCCAAACTCCTGATGCTCGACGAACCCTCCATGGGCCTCTCCCCGATCATGATGCAGAAGATCATGGAGACCATCGTCGAACTCAAGGCCCAGGGCACCACCATCCTGCTCGTCGAGCAGAACGCCCAGGCCGCACTCTCCCTCGCGGACCACGGCCACGTCATGGAGGTCGGCAAGATCGTCCTCTCCGGCACCGGCGCGGACCTCCTCCACGACGAGTCCGTCCGCAAGGCCTACCTCGGCGAGGACTGACACCCCTCCCGTACACATGAAGGAGGCCCGCACCCGGCTCACCGGGTACGGGCCTCTTCATATGTACGGGCTACTCGGCCGCCTTCTTCTTCTCCTCGGCGTCCTCGATCAACGCCTCGGCAAGCTGCTGCATCGACAGCCGACGGTCCATCGACGTCTTCTGGATCCACCGGAACGCGGCCGGCTCCGACAGACCGTAATCCGTCTGCAGAATGCTCTTCGCCCGGTCCACCAGCTTCCGCGTCTCCAGCCGCTGCGCGAGGTCGGCGACCTCACCCTCCAACGCCTTCAGCTCCGCGAACCGCGACACCGCCATCTCGATGGCCGGCACCACGTCGCTCTTGCTGAACGGCTTCACGAGATACGCCATCGCTCCGGCGTCCCGCGCCCGCTCCACGAGATCGCGCTGCGAGAACGCGGTGAGCATCAGGACGGGCGCGATGGACTCCTCGGCGATCTTCTCCGCGGCGGAGATCCCGTCGAGGACCGGCATCTTCACATCGAGGATGACCAGGTCCGGCCGGTGCTCCCGGGCGAGCTCGACGGCCCGCTGCCCGTCCCCGGCCTCGCCGACGACCGCGTAGCCCTCTTCCTCCAGCATCTCTTTGAGATCGAGACGAATGAGCGCCTCGTCCTCCGCGATGACGACGCGAGTCGTCAGCGGCGGAACGTGCGACTTGTCGTCGTCGGCTGCGGGCTGGGGCGACTCGGGGGCGGTCACGGGGACTCCTTGTTCCAAGGGCAGGTACAGCTCCCTTGAGCCTACCTAGCAGCGGACCGGGCATGTCACCCGGTACACTTTCCGGCAGCAACCTCGCCGGGTTGGTGGAATGGCATACACGGATGTCTCAAACACATCTGCCCGAAAGGGCTTGCGGGTTCGAATCCCGCACTCGGCACAGGTGAGACAAAGCGGATGTTCACGTTCTCGTGAACATCCGCTTTCTGCTGCACTCAGTAGCGAGTGGTCACTCATGGTGTTCGTATGAACTTCCACGGACCAGAACTACGGCAGAGGGCGCTCACTCTCCTCCGAGACGGCGCAAAGAACGCGGACGTGGCGCGGAAGCTGAACATCCCGGCAGGCACCATCAGCTACTGGAAACACATGGACCGCGCCAAACGCGGCGAGTGCCCCGGAGCCCACCGTTCATTTTGTCCTCGATGCGAAGGCGAGCTTGATCAATCTGCGTACGCGTACCTCTTTGGCCTTTACCTCGGCGATGGGCACATCGTGCAGAACAGGAGGATGAGCACTCCCAGCCTGTCGATTGCCTGCGCCGATGCCTGGCCGGGCCTCATGGACCTGTGCGAAAACGCCATGCGCGCCGTCTTTCCGGAAAATGCCGTGTGCAGGGTGCGCCGGATGGGATGCCGCCAGGTCAAGGTGGTCTCCAAGCACCTGTGGTGCTTGTTCCCGCAACACGGCCCCGGCAGGAAGCACGAGCGCCCCATCATCCTCGAACCCTGGCAGAAGGAAATCGTCGACGCCCACCCCTGGGACTTCATCCGTGGACTCATCCACTCCGACGGTTGCCGGAACATGAACTGGACGACTCGGATGGTCGGCGGCGTACGCAAGCGCTATGAGTACCCGAGGTACTGGTTCACGAACGTCTCGGACGACATCCGGCAGCTCTACACCGACACCCTGGACAAACTCGGCATCGAGTGGACGCACTGCACCCGTGCAGGCAAGGGGTACAACATCTCCGTCGCCCGACGGGCGTCCGTCGCGCTCATGGACGCCCACGTCGGGCCGAAGTACTGACGACCGACCGGCCTACTTCGCGCTGTCGTCCTCGCCGATGTGGTGGACCCGGACCAGGTTCGTCGAGCCCGGGACTCCCGGCGGGGAGCCGGCCGTGATGATCACGACGTCGCCCTTCTCGCAGCGGCCGATCTTCAGCAGCTCCTCGTCGACCTGGGCCACCATCGCGTCCGTCGATTCCACCTGCGGGCCGAGGAAGGTCTCGACGCCCCAGGTCAGGTTGAGCTGGGAGCGGGTGGCCGGGGCCGGGGTGAAGGCCAGGAGCGGGATGGGCGAGCGGTAGCGGGAGAGGCGCCTGACCGTGTCGCCGCTCTGGGTGAAGGCGACCAGGAACTTGGCGCCCAGGAAGTCGCCCATCTCGGCCGCCGCGCGGGCCACCGCGCCGCCCTGGGTGCGGGGCTTGTTGCGGTCGGTCAGGGGCGGGAGACCCTTGGCGAGGATGTCCTCCTCGGCGGCTTCCACGATGCGGGACATCGTGCGGACCGTCTCGATGGGGTACTTGCCGACGCTGGTCTCGCCGGAGAGCATCACCGCGTCCGTGCCGTCGATGACCGCGTTGGCGACGTCGGAGGCCTCGGCGCGGGTGGGGCGGGAGTTGTCGATCATCGAGTCGAGCATCTGGGTGGCGACGATGACCGGCTTGGCGTTGCGCCTGGCGAGTTTGATCGCGCGCTTCTGGACGATCGGCACCTGTTCCAGGGGCATTTCGACGCCGAGGTCGCCGCGGGCGACCATGATGCCGTCGAAGGCGGCGACGATGCCGTCGATGTTGTCGACGGCCTGGGGTTTCTCGACCTTGGCGATGACGGGGAGGCGGCGGCCCTCCTCGTCCATGATGCGGTGGACGTCCTCGATGTCGCGTGCGCTGCGTACGAAGGAGAGGGCGATGATGTCGGCGCCGGTGCGCAGGGCCCAGCGGAGGTCTTCGATGTCCTTGTCGGAGAGTGCGGGGACGGAGACGGCGACGCCGGGGAGGTTGAGGCCCTTGTGGTCGGAGACCATGCCGCCCTCGATGACGGTGGTGTGGACGCGGGGGCCGTCCACTTCGGTGACTTCGAGGGTGACGCGACCGTCGTCGACGAGGATGCGTTCGCCTGTGGTGACGTCGGTGGCGAGGCCGTCGTAGGTGGTGCCGCAGGTGTGGCGGTCGCCTTCCATGGGTTCGACGGTGATGGTGAAGTCGTCGCCGCGTTCAAGGAGTACGGGGCCTTCGCGGAAGCGTCCGAGGCGGATCTTCGGGCCTTGAAGGTCGGCGAGGATGCCGACGCTGTGTCCGCTTTCGTCGGAGGCCTTGCGTACGTGGCGGTATCGCTCTTCGTGTTCGGCGTAGGTGCCGTGGCTGAGGTTGAGGCGGGCGATGTCCATTCCCGCTTCGACCAATGCCTTGATCTGGTCGTATGTGTCGGTGGCGGGTCCCAGGGTGCAAACGATTTTTGCTCGGCGCATGGTTCGACCCTAGACCTTACCTACGGGTAGTTATTTGGCCGCACATGACTGCTCAACAACCTTCGGATGAAAGGTTATTGACAAGTGTTGAATTGTGCGCCGGTGTGCTCGAATGAGCATTCTCTTTATAGTTTTGGCGGTGACATGGTGAAGCGGGCGTTCACCTGGGCGTAGACGGTCTGGCGTTGTGGTTCGAGGTCGAGGGCGGGGGCGGGTTCGGCCGCTGCTCCGCCGTAGGCGGCGCGGCTGCGGATGCCGCCGGGTGCGGCGGGCATGGGGGCTGCCGCGATGGCGTTCTCTGCGCCGAGGTCGGCGAGTTCGACCAGGGCGGTGAGGTGGGCGCCGAGGGCGTCGGCGTATTCGCGGGCGCGTTGGACGGCTTCGTGTACGGCTTGGCGGCGGGCGTTCGCGTGGGCGGGTGAGTCGGGGCGCAGTGCCCACCAGGGGCCGTTGACGCGGGTCATGTCGAGGTCGGCGACGCGGGTGGTGAATTCGCCGAGTGCGGTGAAGTCGTTGAGGACGGCGGTGACGTGGACGCGGCCGTGGTAGGCGCGGATTTTTTCGTCGCGGCCGCGTTGGGTGAGTTCGGGGGTGATGGAGAATGCGCCGGTTTCGAGTTTTTCGACTGCTTGTCCGTAGGACCGTGCGAGTTCGAGGACGTGGTTGTTGCGTCGGGTGAGGTCTTCGAGGGCGGCGCGGCGGTCTTTGCCGCGGGCGGTGACGGTGATGCCGACGTGGGCGGTCTCGGGGTCGACTTCGAGGCGGGCTTCGCCTCGGACGGCGACGCGGGGGTGGTCGGGGGTGCCGTAGGGCGGTGGGGTGTCGGTCATGTGTCCACTGTCGCATCCGGGTACGACAGCCGGTGGTCATCAGATCGAAACCTGCAGGGGGTGTTGCCGGGTGTGGCTCCTGGGTCATTATCTACGCGCGTTGTGCGCTGCGAGAACTGAGCTGTACGAGCACTGAGCTGCACGAGCACTGAGCTGTACCAGAACCGAGCTGTACCAGCACTGAGCTGTACGAGATCTGAGATGTGGGAGACGAAATGCCGCTGAACCGTAGGACGTTCCTGGGCACATCGGCGGCCGCCGGTGCCGCTGTGGCGATCGCGGGTGGCTCCGCCGTTCCCGCGGCCGCCCAGGGTGGTGGCGACGGGCAGGGCCAGGGGCATCAGCCGAAGCGGTACTCGTTCACCGTGATGGGCACCACCGATCTGCACGGGAACGTCTTCAACTGGGACTACTTCACCGACGCGGAGTTCGACGACAAGGCTCACAACGACGTCGGTCTGGCCAAGATCTCGACCCTGGTGGACCAGGTGCGCCGGGAGAAGGGCCGGCACAACACCCTGTTGATCGATGCGGGTGACACGATCCAGGGCACCCAGTTGTCGTACTACTACGCGAAGATCGATCCGATCACGGCGAAGCGTGGGCCGGTGCACCCGATGGCTCAGGCGATGAACGCCATCGGCTACGACGCTGCGGCGCTCGGCAACCACGAGTTCAATTACGGCATTCCGGTGCTGCGGAAGTTCGAGGAGCAGTGCGATTTCCCGCTGCTGGGTGCGAACGCGCTGGATGCGAAGACGTTGCAGCCGGCGTTCGCCCCGTACGTCATCAAGAAGCTGCGTACCCCGCACGGTCGGGATGTGAAGGTGGCGATCCTGGGGCTGACCAACCCGGGCATCGCCATCTGGGACAAGGCGAACGTCAGCGGGAAGATGGTGTTCCCGGGGCTGGAGGAGCAGGCGGCGAAGTTCGTGCCGCGGCTGCGTTCCATGGGTGCGGATGTCGTGATCGTCTCGGCGCACTCGGGCACCAGTGGTACGTCGTCGTACGGTGATCAGGTCCCGTATGTCGAGAATGCGGCGGGTCTGGTGGCCGAGCAGGTGCCGGGTATCGACGCGATTCTGGTCGGGCATGCGCATCTGGAGATCCCCGAGTACTTCGTGGAGAACAAGCAGACCGGCAAGAAGGTGGTGCTCTCGGAGCCGTTGAAGTGGGGGCAGCGGCTGACGCTGTTCGACTTCGATCTGGTGTGGGAGAAGGGTCGCTGGGTGGTGGAGAAGGCGGGTTCGCAGGTGCTGAACTCCAACACCGTGGATGAGGACCCGAAGGTCACGGGGTTGCTCGTGGACGAGCACAAGAAGGTCGTGGCGTACGTCAATCAGGTCATCGGTACGTCGACGGCGGCGATGACGACGGCGGAGGCGGCGTGGAAGGACGAGCCGATCATCGATCTGATCAATGTCGTCCAGGCGGAGACGGTGAAGGCGGCGCTGGCGGGTGGGGCGTACGCGGCGCTTCCGGTGCTGTCGCAGGCGTCGTGTTTCTCGCGTACGGCGCAGATCCCGGCCGGGAAGGTGACGATCAAGGACGCGGCGGGGCTGTATCCGTTCGAGAACACCCTTGAGGCGCGGTTGCTGACAGGTGCGCAGATCAAGGACTATCTGGAGTTCTCGGCCCGGTACTACGTGCAGACGGCGGCGGGTGCTCCGGTGGACACGGCGAAGCTGACGAACGCGGACAATACTCCGGACTACAACTATGACGCGGTGTCGGGTCTGACGTACGAGATCGACATCGCGAAGCCGAATGGTTCGCGGATCGTTGGTCTGGCGTTCGAGGGGAAGCCGATCGATCCGGCGGCGCAGTTCGTGCTGGCGGTGAACAACTACCGTGCGAGTGGCGGTGGCAATTTCCCGCATGTGGCGGGTGCGAAGCAGTTGTGGGCGAACTCGGAGGAGATCCGTAACACGATCATCGGCTGGGTGCAGGCGAAGGGTTCGGTGGATGGTGCGCAGTTCGCGTCGGTGGACTGGCGTCTGACGCGGGACGGTATGCCGGTGTTCTAGGCGTTTGCTCGTCGGGTCGGCGGCCGTCTCCTTTCCTTGTGGAGGGGGCGGCCGCCTGTTGTCTTTGTGCGGGGGTCAGTTGCCTTGGGCGAGGGGGATGAGGTCGGGGTTGTGGGTGGGGATGGTGGGTTTTTGGGGGGTGAGGCCGAAGGTGGTGAAGGCGGTGCGTGCGGGGAGGGGGTAGGCGTTGGTGCCGGTGAGGTCGTTGAGGATGGTGGCGCTGCGCCAGGCGGCGAGTCCGAGGTCGGGGGCGCCGACGCCGTGGGTGTGGCGTTCGGCGTTCTGTACGTAGACGTGGCCGGTGACGGTGGGGTCGAGGACGAGGCGGAACCGGTCGTCGATGCGGGGGCGTTCGGAGGCGTCGCGGCGCATGTGGGGGTCGAGGCCGGTGAGGATGCGGTCGAGGGAGCGTTCGCGGTAGCCGGTGGCGAGGATGACGGCGTCGGTGGTGAGGCTGGAGCGGGTGTTCTGCTGGGTGTGTTCGAGGTGGAGTTCGACGCGAGTGTCGGCGACGCGTCCTGCGGTGCGTACCCGGACGCCGGGGGTGAGGGTGGTGTCGGGCCAGCCGCCGTGGAGGGTGCGGCGGTAGAGCTCGTCGTGGATGGCGGCGATGGTGTCGGCGTCGATGCCTTTGTGGAGTTGCCATTGGTGGGGGACGAGTTCGTCGCGTACGGATTCGGGGAGGGCGTGGAAGTAGCGGCTGTAGTCGGGGGTGAAGTGTTCGAGGCCGAGTTTGGAGTACTCCATGGGGGCGAATGCCTGGGTGCGGGCGAGCCAGTGGAGTTTTTCGCGGCCGGTGGGGCGGGCGCGCAGGAGGTCGAGGAAGATTTCGGCGCCGGACTGTCCTGAGCCGATGACGGTGATGTGTTCGGCGGCGAGGATTTTTTCGCGGTGGTGGAGGTAGTCGGCTGAGTGGATGACGGGTACGGATTCGGCTTCGGCGAGGGGTTCGAGGGGTTCGGGGATGTGGGGTTCGGTGCCGATTCCGAGGGCGATGTGGCGGGTGTGGGCGCGGCCCAGTGCTTCGGCTTCGCCGTCTTTGTCGAGTTGGGTGAAGTCGATTTCGAAGAGGCTTCGTTCATTGTTCCAGCGGACCGCGTCGACCTGGTGGCTGAAGTGGAGGCCGGGGAGTTGGTCGCTGACCCAGCGGCAGTAGGCGTCGTATTCGGCGCGTTGGATGTGGAAGCGTTCGGCGAAGTAGAAGGGGAAGAGCCGGTCGCGGGTGCGCAGGTAGTTGAGGAAGGTCCAGGGGCTTGCGGGGTCGGCGAGGGTGACGAGGTCGGCGAGGAAGGGGACTTGGAGGCTGGCTCCGTCGATGAGGAGGCCGGGGTGCCAGTGGAAGGCGGGGCGTTGTTCGTAGAAGGTGGCGGCGAGTGGGTGGGGGTTGCCGGGGATGCCGTGGGCGAGGGCGGCGAGGGAGAGGTTGAAAGGGCCGATGCCGATGCCGACGAGGTCGTTCGGCTGGTTGGTTTCGGGGGTGGGCAGGTCGGTCATCGGGGGGTGTTGCCTTCCGCGAGGTCGGTGGTGAGTTGGTTGACGAGGTCGAGGAGTGTGCGGAGGTCGTCGGGGGTGGTGTGGGGGTTGAGGAGGGTGGCTTTGAGCCAGAGGCGGTCGTCGGTGTGGGCGCGGCCGAGTACGGCGTGGCCGCGGGTGAGGAGGGTGCGGCGGATGGTGGCGACGGTGTGGTCGTCGGCGTCGGTGGGGCGGAAGAGGACGGTGCTGATGGTGGGGCGGTCGTAGAGGTCGAGGGTGGGGGTGTCGACGATGAGGTCGGCGAGGTGGTGGGCGGTGGCGATGGTGCGGTCGATGAGGTCGGCGAGGCCGGTGCGGCCGAGGGCTTTGAGGGTGACGGCGATCTTGAGGGCGTCGGGGCGGCGGGTGGTGCGCAGGGAGCGGCCGAGGAGGTCGGGGAGGCCGGCTTCGGTGTCGTCGTCGGCGTTGAGGTAGGAGGCGCGGTGGTGGAGTGCGTCGAGGTAGGTGCGGTGGGGAACGGCGAGGATGCCTGCACAGGCGGGTTGCCAGCCGAGTTTGTGCAGGTCGAGGGTGACGCTGTGGGCGCGGTCGAGGCCGTGGACCTTGCGTCGGTGGGTGGGGCTGAAGAGGAGGGGTCCGCCGTAGGCGGCGTCGATGTGGAGTTCGGCGCCGTGGGTGGTGCAGAGGTCGGCGATGTCGGTGAGGGGGTCGATGTGGCCGGTGTCGGTGGTGCCTGCGGTGGCGGTTACGAAGAGGGCACGGTGGGGGCTGTGGAGCCGGGTGAGGGCTTCGTCGAGTGCGGTGAGGTCCATGACGCCGGTGGGGGCGGGGATGACGACGGGTGTGGGGAGGCCGAGGAGCCAGGCGGCGCGGGTGATGCTGTGGTGGGCGTTGGCGGCGCAGATGGTCTGTACGGGGCCGTTGCGTTCGCGGGCGAGGAGCAGGGCGAGTTGGTTGGCTTCGGTGCCGCCGGTGGTGACGAGTGCGTCGGGTGAGGGGTGGTGGGGGTAGATCTCGGTGGCGAGTGCGGCGGTGAGGTCGGCTTCGAGGGCGGAGGCGGCGGGGGCCTGGTCCCAGGAGTCCATGGAGGGGTTGAGGGCGGAGGCGGCGAGGTCGGCGGCGGTGGCGAGGGCGAGGGGTGGGGTGTGGAGGTGGGCGGCGCAGAGTGGGTGTGCGGGGTCTGCGGCGCCTTCGGCGAGGGCGGTGACGAGGGTGCGCAGGGCGTCGTGGGGTCCGGTGCCGTGGTCGGGGATGACGGGGTGGGTGGTGGTGCGTGTGCGGGGGGTGACGGCGTCGGGTCCGCCTGCGGGGAGGGGGCCGTCGCGTCGGTGGGCGCCGTCGTGGAGTGCGGTGAGGACGGTGTCGATGAGGGGGCGCAGGGCGGCGGGGCCGGTGGTGGAGCCGGCGAGGGGTGGGGTGGGCATGGTGGTGGGCCCTTCGGGTGCGCGTGGGTGGGGGGTGTGGGCGGGCATGGGTGGACATGCCAGCTTGTCCGGGTTTTCGGGGGCGCGGCCGGAGAGCTCGGTGATCTGAACTCGAAAGGGGGATGTGGGAGGGGCGGGGGGCTGTTTTCGGGGGCTCTGGTGGTATGGGTGTGGCGCCGGACATGGGTGTGCCCGGCGCCTCCCTGTGTGGTGGGGGTGGCGCCGGGCACGGGTGGTGCGGGTTTTGCTTCGGGGACCGCACGGGTGGTGCGGGCCGTGTGGGTCAGTGGGCGTTGCGTACGGCGAGGGCGCGGCGCAGGTCGTCGATCTGGTCGATGAGTTTGCGGTGGAGGGCCGGGATGAGGTCCTTGTCGTTCAGGGCCTGTTCGCCGAGGTGGAGGCTTTCCGTGTCGACGGCGTACGCGGGGAATGCGTAGCGGCCGGCGGCTTCGGCGATGGCGGGGCCGCGGCGGGTGGCGAGCCGGGTCGCCTCGGGGTAGTAGCGGGGCACGTAGTCCCGTACGAGGTCGGCCTGTTCGGGCTGCCAGAAGCCCTGGGCGGTGGCGGTGAAGAGGTAGTTGGAGAGGCTGTCGTCGTTGAACAGGGCGTGCCAGGCGGCGGCCTTGGCCTCGGGGGTGGGGAGGGCGGCGCGGCAGCGGGCGGCGCCCTGCTGTCCGGTGGCGCTGGGGTCGTGCTCGAGTTCCGCGGCGATGGTGGTTTCGTCGGTGGCGCCGAGGACGGCGAGGCGGGTGAGGATGCGCCAGCGCAGTTCGGGGTCGAGTTCGGGTCCGCCGGGGACGGTGCCGTTGGTGAGCCAGTCGTGGATGGTGTCGGGCTGGGTGGCGGCGTCGATGAGGTGGCGTACGGCGATGAGGCGGAGGCCGGGGTTGTGGCCGTCCTCGGTGCGGCGGATGAGGTCGCGGCACAGTGCGGTGAGGGTGGCGAGGGCGGCGGGCCGGTGCTCGGGGGTGAGGTAGCGGTCGGCGATGTGGGTGCCGGCGAAGGCGAGTACGCCCTGGGCGAGGGCCAGGTCGGTCTCGTGCGGGAGGTGTGCGCGGGCCGCTTCGAGGTAGGTGGTGGGGGCGAGTTCGCCGTCGCGGACCATGTCTCGGGCGGTGTTCCAGACGACGGCACGGGTCAGTGCGTCGGGGATGCCGGAGAGGTCGCGTACGACGGTTTCCCAGGATGTGGGGTCGAGGCGGACCTTGGCGTAGCTGAGGTCGCCGTCATTGATGACGACGAGGGCGGGTCGGCGTCCGGGCAGTGCTTCGGCGGTGCCGTTGTGGGGGACGTCGATCTCGAACCGGTCGCGCGGGACGAGGCGGTCGGAGCCGAGGTGGGGGTCGGGGGTGAGGTCGTACGCGCCTACGGCGATGCGGTGGGGGCGGCTGCCGTTGTGGTCGACGGTGAGGGACCACGTACCGTCGGACTCCTCGACGCGGGGGGTGAGGGTGTCGACTCCGGTGGTGCGCAGCCAGGCGTCGGCCCAGGCGTGGACGTCGCGGTCGGTGGCCGATGCGAGGTTGTCGATGAAGTCGGCGAGGGTGGCGTTGGCGAACTTGTGGCGGGCGAAGTGGGTGTTGATGCCGGCCAGGAAGTCCTTCTCGCCGAGCCAGGCGACGAGTTGACGCAGGGCTGATGCGCCCTTGGCGTAGGAGATGCCGTCGAAGTTGAGCATCGCGGACGCGGTGTCGGGTACGGCGGCCGGGTCGGGGGCGACGGGGTGGGTGGAGGGACGCTGGTCGGCGTCGTATCCCCAGCCCTTGCGGGCGACGCCGAAGTCGACCCAGGTGTCGGTGAAGCGGGTGGCTTCGGCGAGGGTCTGGTAGCCCATGTACTCGGCGAAGGACTCGTTGAGCCAGATGTCGTCCCACCAGGCGAGGGTGACGAGGTCACCGAACCACATGTGGGCCATTTCGTGGGCGATGACCATGCCGCGGGTCTGGCGTTCGGTGTCGGTGACGGCGGAGCGGTAGACGAACTCGTCGCGGAAGGTGACGAGTCCGGGGTTCTCCATGGCGCCGGCGTTGAACTCGGGTACGAAGGCCTGGTCGTAGGAGTCGAAGGGGTAGGGCTCGTCGAACTTCTCGTGGAAGCGGTCGAAGCAGGCGCGGGTGATGTCGAAGATCTCGTCGGCGTCCGTGTCGAGGTACGGGGCGAGCGAGCGGCGGCAGTGGATGCCGAAGGGCAGTCCGGCGTGTTCGGTGGTCACGGAGTGCCAGGGGCCCGCGGCGACAGCGACGAGGTAGGTGGAGATCGGCGGGGTCGCGGCCAGGGTCCAGCGCCCGTCGCCCCGGTGCTCGGCGACGCCGTTGCCGAGGACGGTCCAGCCGTCGGGGGCGGTGACGGTGAGCTCGAAGACGGACTTGAGGTCGGGCTGGTCGAAGGCGGCGAAGACGCGCTGGACGTCCTCCATGAACAGCTGGGTGTAGACGTACATTTCGCCGTCGGTCGGGTCGGTGAAGTGGTGCATGCCTTCGCCGGTGCGGGAGTAGCGCATGGCGGCGTCGATGCGCAGTTCGTGTGCGCCGGCGGTGAGTGCGGTGAGCGGGAAGCGGTTCTCGGTGAGGTCTGCGGGGTCGAGGGGCTGTCCGTCGAGGCTGATCGAGCGCAGGGTGGCCGGCTTGAGCTCGACGAACGTGTCTCCGGCCGTGGCTGCGGTGAACCGGATGACGGTACGGGAGTCGAAGGTCTCCTCGCCTCCGGTCAGATCGAGGTCGATCAGGTACCGGTGTACGTCGAGGAACTGGGCTCGGGTCTGCGCTTCGTCGCGCGTCAGTACGGACATGCGTCCATGCTGCCGTACGGGGTGGGCGGGGCGCAGGCGGGTTCTCCCATGGCTGATTGCAGCCTGGTGGGCGGGGTCGGGCGGGCCGGGCCCCACTCGCCTCGATGGAGCCCTGTCCCCCCTGTGCGGTGGTCGGTCGAGCCCTGCGCAACCGTACGGACGACTGCCGCGTCCCGGGTTGCGACAGGCGCTGCGGCCGACGCCGGGCGGGAGTATCGGGATATATGGGGCGGATGGTTTCCAATGCGGCGAAGGGGGCGTCGGGGTCGGGTGTCGGTCGCTCGTGTTGCTGCGGGACGTCGACGGGTCGTGGGGGTCGCGCCATGGGGTGTGGCGGCGGGGGCGGTTGCCTGGTGTCTTGCGGGGAGTTGGCGCGCCTCGCACACGCAGAACTATCCCTGGAACGTCTGGATTCCGATCGGGTACGGGGCGGTCAAGGGCGTGTTCCTGGGGCTGCTGGCCGGTTGGTGCGCCGTCGTGGGTCTTCGGGTCGCCCAGGCGGCTTGGCGAGGGCAGGACACCGGGGCGGCGCGTTTCGCGGGCCTGGTCTTCGTCGGCGGCCTGCTGGGCGGGCTCGTGCCGGGGACGCTCCGGGACTTCCTGGGTGCGCCGCAGCCTCGGACCCTGTACTACTTCGACGGGCCGAGGCCCGAATCGCAGTGGTACTGGCGGCCGTTGCTGTCCGAGTGGCTGACGTACACGATGCTGCCGGCGCTGGGCTGTGCGGTGCTGCTGACCGTGGGTGCGCTGGTGTCCCTCCGGCCCTCGCGCCGCGAGGGCATCGGCTGGGCGGTGCCGGCCCTGGTGGGGGCGGGCCTGCTGGTCCTCCCCCATTACGCGGCCGCCGGACTGCCCGCGCCGGAGGGCAACGGTGATCATGTCAACGAGTCGGCCTCGGCCGGGCTCGTCGTCCTGGCCACGGGGGTCGGGTTGCTGGTGAGTGCGTGGGTGGTGTGGTCGAGGCGCAGGCGGTCGGTCCGGCGGGCCGGCCCGCTTCCGTCGCGTTCGCCGGACGGGCCGGCCTCGGCCGGATGAGAAACGGGCCCGGATAAGGCGGTCGGTCCGGCGGGCCGGCCCGCTTCCGCCGTGTTCGGCGGACGGGCCGGCCTCGGCCGGATGAGAAA
>NZ_JBHVFF010000185.1:0-17198 GCF_042801895.1 Streptomyces sp. NPDC057543
GAGCGGGCCTCACTTTTCAGCTACTGCGGTCGATCAACGACCGGAGGGGGCACGGAGCGTCAGCTCTGGCCGCCCGCCAGCTTCTCGCGCAGGGCAGCCAGGGCCTCGTCCGACGCCAGGGCGCCGGAGTTGTCCGCGGACTCCGAGGAGTACGAGCCGCCACCGCTGCCGCCGGAGGCAGCCGGGGCGCCACCGGCCGGGGCGGCAGCGCCCTCGGCAGCAGCGGCCTCGTCGGCCTCGCGGGACTTGATGACCTGGGCCTGGTGCTGCTCGAAGCGCTGCTGCGCCTCGGCGTACTGCGTCTCCCACGCCTCGCGCTGGGTCTCGTAGCCCTCGAGCCAGTCGTTGGTCTCGGGGTCGAAGCCCTCGGGGTAGATGTAGTTGCCCTGGTCGTCGTAGGACGCGGCCATGCCGTACAGGGTCGGGTCGAACTCGACCGAGGCCGGGTCGGCACCGAAGGACTCGTTGGCCTGCTTCAGCGAGAGGCTGATGCGGCGACGCTCCAGGTCGATGTCGATGACCTTGACGAAGATCTCGTCGTTGACCTGGACGACCTGCTCCGGGATCTCCACGTGGCGCTCGGCCAGCTCGGAGATGTGGACCAGACCCTCGATGCCCTCGTCGACGCGCACGAACGCACCGAAGGGAACGAGCTTGGTGACCTTACCGGGAACGACCTGCCCGATCTGGTGCGTACGGGCGAACTGCTGCCACGGGTCTTCCTGCGTCGCCTTGAGCGACAGCGAGACGCGCTCGCGGTCCATGTCGACGTCGAGAACCTCGACGGTGACTTCCTGGCCGACCTCGACAACCTCGGAGGGGTGGTCGATGTGCTTCCAGGACAGCTCGGAGACGTGCACGAGACCGTCGACGCCGCCGAGGTCCACGAACGCACCGAAGTTGACGATCGAGGAAACGACGCCGGAGCGGACCTGGCCCTTCTGCAGGGTCGTGAGGAAGGTCTGGCGGACCTCGCTCTGGGTCTGCTCCAGCCAGGCACGGCGGGACAGGACCACGTTGTTGCGGTTCTTGTCCAGCTCGATGATCTTGGCCTCGAGCTCCTTGCCCACGTAGGGCTGGAGGTCGCGGACACGGCGCATCTCGACGAGGGAGGCCGGCAGGAAGCCACGGAGGCCGATGTCGAGGATGAGACCACCCTTGACGACCTCGATGACGGTACCGGTGACGATGCCGTCCTCTTCCTTGATCTTCTCGATCGTGCCCCAGGCACGCTCGTACTGAGCGCGCTTCTTGGACAGGATGAGGCGGCCTTCCTTGTCCTCCTTCTGGAGAACCAGGGCCTCGATCTCGTCGCCGACCTTGACGACCTCGTTCGGGTCGACGTCGTGCTTGATCGAAAGCTCGCGGGAGGGGATGACGCCTTCGGTCTTGTAACCGATGTCGAGCAGGACCTCGTCCCGGTCGACCTTCACGATGACGCCGTCGACGATGTCGCCGTCGTTGAAGTACTTGATCGTCTCGTCGATCGCGGCGAGGAAGGCTTCCTCGTTACCGATGTCGTTGACCGCTACCTGCGGGGTGGTGGCGGTGGTCTCGGTGCTGCTCGTCATGTGGGAAAGGGCTCCGGTACGGACAGTGAGTCGTAGGTACTGCTACGCCGGGAGCCCGTATCGCCTCTGCAGAAGCCGGACAGCTCGGGAAGCACCGGACCCGCCGAACGGGAAGCGCCTCGTGAACCGAGGGGACATACAACAGATGCGAGCGCGGCCTGCTAGGTCTGAGGCGCGCAGGCTCGCAGCGCAACTTGTAGCATACGGGGGCAGCCGGGCACGGTCAATGCGCGAAGGTGCACACCCGGTACATAACGGCCCATTTCCGGCACAATTCGTGTTCTCCGAGGCCACGTCGGCCCCGGGAGACAATTGCGTGAGCACGGAGCCGTAAGGACAGACACCCCTGGTTACGTACCGCGTGCGGCGGGGTGAAGGCAAACTACAACGACGGACACGATGAGCCAAGAGATCCACCCGGCGGAGCCCGAAGCGACACGCCGCAGCGCGTCGCAGGCCGAGAGCAGCCGGGCCAGTCGCGGCTGGTGGGACCGGAACGCCGACGAGTACCAGAGCGACCACGGCTCCTTTCTCGGCGACGACCGTTTCGTCTGGGGTCCGGAGGGGCTCGACGAGGCCGAGGCCGCTCTGCTCGGCCCCGCCGGGTCGCTGAAGGGCCTGGACATCCTGGAGATCGGTGCGGGCGCCGCGCAGTGCTCGCGTTGGCTCGCCGCCCAGGGAGCCCGTCCGGTGGCCCTGGACCTCTCGCACCGACAGTTGCAGCACGCCCTGCGGATCGGCGACGAGGTCCCGCTGGTGGAGGCGGACGCCGGGACGCTGCCGTTCCGGGACGCCTCCTTCGACCTGGCGTGCTCCGCCTACGGCGCGGTGCCGTTCGTCGCCGACCCCGTGCAGGTGTTCCGCGAGGTGCACCGGGTGCTGCGCCCCGGGGGCCGCTGGGTCTTCTCCGTGACGCATCCGGTCCGCTGGGCGTTCCCGGACGAGCCGGGGCCCGAGGGGCTCTCGGTCGCGGCCTCGTACTTCGACCGCACCCCCTACGTCGAGCAGGACGAGCGGGGCGACGCGGTCTACGTCGAGCACCACCGGACACTGGGCGACCGGGTGCGGGACGTGGTGGCCGGCGGATTCCGGCTCGTCGATCTCGTCGAGCCGGAGTGGCCCGCCTGGAACCACCAGGAATGGGGCGGCTGGTCCCCGCTGCGCGGGAATCTGATCCCTGGCACGGCGATCTTCGTCTGCGTACGGGACTGATCCTCGGGGGGGCGGTCCCCGGGGTACGGAAGCGGTCCCGAGGTACGGAAGCGGGGGCGTGTCGTACGAGACTGGGGGCGTGATCCGTACCGACGCCCTGGACCAGTTGCCCGTACGCACCGCTGTGCCCGCCCTGGAGCGGGCGCTGGACGACCGCGGTGTCGCGGTGCTGTGCGCTCCGCCCGGCACCGGTAAGACCACCCTCGTACCGCTGGTCCTGGCCGGTCTGGCCGGGGGCGGCCCGGTGCGCAGGGTGGTGGTCGCCGAGCCGCGGCGGATCGCGGCGCGGGCGGCGGCACGGCGGATGGCGTGGCTCGTCGGGGAGCAGCCCGGCAGGCGGATCGGCTTCACGGTCCGCGGGGAGCGGGTGGTGGGGCACGAGACCGTGGTGGAGGTGGTGACCACCGGGGTGCTGCTCCAGCGGCTGCAGCGCGACCCGGAGCTGGCCGGGGTCGATGCGGTGATCATCGACGAATGCCATGAGCGGCATCTGGACGCGGACACGGTCGCCGCGTTCCTTCTCGATGTGCGGGAGGCGATCCGGCCCGATCTGCGGCTGGTCGCCGCGTCCGCGACGACGGACGCGGCGGGCTGGGCACGACTGCTGGGCGACGCCCCGGTGGTGGAGGCACAGGGTGTTGCGCACCCGGTGGAGGTGGTCTGGGCGCCGCCTGCCGGACCGGTGCGGCCGCCGCACGGGATGAGGGTCGATCCGGTGCTGCTGACGCATGTCGCGGCGACGGTGCGCCGGGCGCTCGCCGAACGGGACGGCGACGTGCTGTGCTTCCTGCCCGGTGTCGGCGAGATCGGCCGGGTGGCCGGGCAGCTGGCGGGGGTGACCGCCGAGGTGCTCCAGGTGCACGGGCGGGCTCCGGCGGCGGTCCAGGACGCGGTGCTGGCCGGTTCGTCCGACAGGCGGCGCGTGGTGCTGGCGACGTCGGTGGCGGAGTCGTCCCTGACGGTGCCCGGGGTACGGGTCGTGGTCGACTCGGGGCTGGCCAGGGAACCGCGCACCGATCACGCGCGGGGGCTGAGCGCGCTGACGACCGTACGGGCCTCGCAGGCGGCGGGCAGGCAGCGGGCGGGCCGGGCCGGACGTGAGGCGCCGGGGACGGTGTACCGGTGCTGGGAGCAGGCGGAGGACGGGCGGCTGGCGCGGTTCCCGTCCCCGGAGATCAAGGTCGCGGATCTGGCGGCGTTCGCGTTGCAGGCGGCCTGCTGGGGCGATCCGGACGCGTCGCGGCTGGCGCTGCTCGATCCGCCGCCCGCGGGCGCGATGGGCGCGGCGCGCGAGGTGCTGACGGCGGTCGGCGCGGTCGACGCGGCGGGGCGCGTCACCGACCGGGGTGTCCGGATGTCCCGGCTGGGCCTGCATCCGCGGCTGGCGCGGGCCCTGCTGGACGGCGCCGCCGAGGTGGGTGGGCGGCGGGCGGCCGAGGTGGTGGCGCTGCTGAGCGAGGAGCCGCCGCGGGAGTACGGGGACGATCTGGCGGCCGCGCTGCGCACCGCCCGGCGGGGCGGGGACGGGTATGCGGCGCGTTGGCGGCAGGAGGTCCGGCGGTTGTCGTCGTCGGTCGAGGACGTGGGTGGTGCTCCCGGTCCGGACGACGCCGCCGTCGGTCTGGTGGCCGCGCTGGCGTTCCCGGAGCGGGTGGCGCGGGCGCGGGGCGAGGGGGCGTTCCTGATGGTGTCGGGGACGGGGGCGGAGCTGCGGGAGGGGTCGGGGCTGCGCAGCGCGCCGTGGCTCGCGGTCGCGGTCGCCGACCGGCCCGCCCATGCCGCGTCCGCGCGGGTGCGGCTCGCCGCCGTCGTCGACGAGGGTACGGCGCGGACCGCCGCCGGGCATCTGCGGTTCGCGGGCGAGGAGGTCCGCTGGTCCGGCGGCGATGTGGTGGCCCGCCGGGTGGAGCGGCTGGGTGCCGTCGAGCTGTCGGTGCGCCCACTGAAGGAGCCGGCGCCCGCGCTGGTGCGTGGGGCGTTGCTCGACGGGCTGCGCCGCGAGGGGCTCGGGGTGCTGCGCTGGACGCGTGAGAGCGAGCAGTTGCGGGAGCGGCTCGCTTTTCTGCACCGGGTGGCGGGGGCGCCGTGGCCGGAGGTGTCGGACGGTGCGCTGCTGGACCGTGCCGAGCAGTGGCTGGAGCCCGAGCTGTCCCGGGCCCGGCGGCGGACCGATCTGTCACGGATCGACGCCGGGCAGGCGCTGCGGCGGCTGCTGCCGTGGGCGACCGGTGAGGCGGCCCGGCTGGACGAGCTGGCGCCGGAGCGGATCGAGGTGCCGAGCGGCTCCCGTATCAGGGTGGAGTACGGCGGGGCGCAGCCCGTACTCGCGGTGAAGCTCCAGGAGTTGTTCGGTCTGCGGGAGACTCCGCGGGTGGCCGGCGTGCCGGTCGTGGTCCATCTCCTCTCCCCTGCCGGCCGTCCCGCGGCGGTCACCGCGGATCTGGCGTCGTTCTGGCAGGACGGCTACCGGGCGGTGCGGGCGGAGCTGCGCGGCCGGTATCCGAAGCATCCGTGGCCTGAGGACCCCACGACGGTGGAGGCGACCCGGTTCACGAAGGCGCGGCTCAGGCGGGAGTAGGCGGGAGTAGGAAGAGGACGTGGCTCAGACGGGAGTGGGTTGCGGGTCGGGGGTGGGGGTTGTCGCCCCGTCGGGCAGTTCGCCGTCCGGGCGCCGGGAGCGCGCCTCCAGCCACAGGGCGAGTGCGAGCAGGACCGTGCCGAGGGCGAGGAAGCCCCAGGGCAGGTACGAGGTGAGCAGCAGGACCAGCAGGCGCTGGGACTTGACCAGGGCGACGATCGAATCGACGTAGTCCGCACGCATCTTCACGTGCCCGGCGAACACGGTGACGGTGTCCTGGGGCAGGCCCATCGCCTTGGCGTTGCGCAGTTCCTCCTTGTGGATCTCCTCGCCGTTGACGGGCGCTCCGGTGACCGGATCCACCCAGAACATCCGCTTGGTGGTGTACCAGCGGGTCATGCCCGTCTTGGCGATCTGTTCCGGGGTGACGCCCTTGATGGGCATCTTCTTCGGCATCGGAACCTTGGTCCACGGGATGGTCTGCTCGAAGTAGTAGACGTTCATGCCGTGGAAGGTTCGGGTGCCCTTGTAGTGAATGGGCGAGCTGGTGCGGGCCTGCGCGTCGAAGTACTCGTAGTCGCGCTTCTCGGTGAGGAAGGGCCACTTGAACTCGATGCCCTCGCGCCTGACCGGGTCGCCGTCGACGGATTCCCCGGTGGCGTGGACGGGGGCCTGGCTGTGCGCGTCGAAGATGTAGCGCTCGGGGATCTCGGAGACCATCTTGCCGTCCGGGCCGACCACGTAGCTGAGGGCGTCCCAGACGACGACGTCGCGGCCGGCGCTGCGCTCGATCTTCTCGGACTCCTCCACGTTGCCTTTGAGGGTCTGCACGATGGTGACCTTGGGGACCCGTTTGACCTTCATGTTGTCGTTGTAGTCGAGGAGGGTGGCGGGCTTCGCCTCCAGCACCGTCTCCTGATACTGACTGGGCGGGATCTTCGCGAGCCTGGGGAAGGCGTACCAGCGCAGCAGGGGCGACATGGCGGCGAAGAAGACGGCGAAGGCCAGGAGTACGAGGCTGGCTCGGCGGCGCATGGTGGTGGTGCCCTCCCTCAGCTTCTGTTGCTTCTTCCGGTTACTGGTTCTTGGGGCCCGGGACGGTGGTCAGCAGAGGTTTGGGCGAGGTCTCTCCGGGCGGGGCGCCGATCGCGCTGATGGTGAAGACGAGCGCGAGGGCTGCGGCCAGCCCGATGGCGGCGGCGACGAGAGCACGCATGCCGGTCCTCCCGGAGAGCACGGATCTGATGGGTCGTCAGGGTTGGGGCACCGTAGCAACGCGGACGCGAGATGAGAACACCGGGCGCGGGATGAGAAAACGTGGAACAGCCCCTCTGCCGGGTGGTGGCGGAGGGGCTGTCGGGACGTGCGGCCGGGCTGATCAGGCGGCGGGGGGCTCCGGGCTCTGCGATGCCTCCGGGGCCGGCGGGGCCACGACCTCGAGCTCGATGACGATCGTGGCGCCGCCCTCGGTGGTGAGGCGCAGCTTGTACGTGCCCGCGGTGTCGTCGGCGTAGATCTTCGGAAGCTTCAGGGTGCCGTCGGCGCCGGTCCTCAGGTTCGTGAGGGTACGGACCGTCTTGCCGTCCGCGTCCTTGAAGTACGGGCCCTTGTCGTTCTCGGCGGGCTCCGCCGCGTCGGTGATCATGGTGGCGGTGACGGCGACACCGTCGGCGACCGCGTCCTTGTAGGTGGCCTTGACCTCGACGGTGTCGGCGAACTCGGCGCCGGGCGCGGCGGTCAGGGCCTTGTCGTCGGTCCTGGCGATCGCGTCGGCCCGACGGGCGGTGACGGTCGCGCCGTAGGTGACGGCAGGCACCGAGCGGCCGGTGGCGACGGCCCGCACCGTGAACTTCCCCGTCTTCTCGCCCGCCTTGAGCACCGGAGCGGTGACTGTGCCGTCGGCCGTGGTGAGGAGGGTGACCGCCTTCTTCCCGCCGTCGAAGGCGGCGTCCGTGTCACCGGCGATGGTGAAGGTCACGGACACCCTGGCGAGCGGGCCGCCGAGGCTGTTCCTGGCCCGCACCTTGATCCGCTCGGCGAACGCGTCGCCCGCGGTGGTGGTCAGCGTGCCGGTGCCGGCGTTCTCCAGGCCCGCGAGGGTCTGGGACGGCGTGGGGGTGGGGGTGGGGGTGGGTTCGGGGGTCGGGCCGGTCGTGGTGCCGCCGCCCGGCTTCGACGGGGCCGGGCTCGGCTTCGGCCCGGGCTTGACGGATCCGGACGGCGAGGGGGAAGGACTCGGGCTGCCGGGCCTCGCGTCCGTACCGCCGAGGCCGGGCGGGATCACGCCGGTGCCGTCGGGGATCTCGTGGGTGCCGCGCTTGTAGTACTCGAACCAGGAGCGGACCGTACGGAGGTAGGCGTCCGAGTGGTTGTAGCTCAGGACCGCCCGGTCGAGATCCGTGGCGATGGACAGATCGCGGGAGCCGGCGCAGAGGTAGTGTCCGGCGGCGAGCGCCGCGTCGTAGATGTTGTTGGGGTCCTTGCGGCCGTCGCCGTTGCCGTCCTGGCCCGAGGTCGCCCAGGTCGACGGGATGAACTGCATCGGGCCGACGGCGCGGTCGTGCGTCGCGTCCCCGTCGTACGCCCCGTTGTCGGTGTCCTTGATCAGGGCGAAGCCCCGGCCGTCGAGGACCGGGCCGAGGATCGGGGAGAACGTGGTGCCGTTCGCGTCGACCCGGCCGCCGCGCGCGTGGCCGGACTCGACCTTGCCGATCGCGGCGAGCAGCTGCCACGGCAACCGGCAGGCGGCGTCGCTGCTCGCGAGACTCTGCTCGGCCTTCTTGTACGCGGCCAGGATCGAAGCCGGTATTCCGGATTCCGCACTGCCGGTGACGGGCAGATTCGTGGACGTGCCCGGCTTGTTGGGCGTGTTCAGCGGGGGCAGTTCCGTGTAGTACGGCGAGTTGCCGGTGGCCGCGCCGTCGTCGGGTGGAGGTGTCGTTCCGGCGGACTGCGGGTCGCCGCTGCCGCCGACCAGCGGTGCGCCGGGGGCCCCGGAGGCGGAGAGTGCCGCCACAGCGACGGCGGCCACAGCGGTGGTGGTCGCCCCCTTGCGAAGCCGGCGACCGAACTGCGCTGCCATACCTTGGCCCCTCCCCTTCGACGGCTGTCCGCGCTCCCCAGCGCCTGGACTCAGGCGACCCTACGGCAACTTGTGCCGCCGGAACACCGTGCACTTACCGGTTCCCACCTGATTTTCACGTTCCCGACAGCAAGTTGTACGGCTGTCGTCGGGTGGGCGACGGCGGCTCGCGCATACTTGCCGCCATGCCGTTCACCCTCAGTCATGCCGCCGCCGTGCTCCCCGGGATGCGGCGCAACGGAACGGCGCGCGGTCCGCTTCTCGCCTCGGCCCTCGTCGCGGGCTCGTTCGCGCCCGACATGACGTACTACGCGGATACCGCGATCCCGGGAGCCATGGAGTTCGGGCAGGTCACCCATTCTGTGTGGGGCGTGTGCACGGTCGATGTGCTGATCACCGGGGTTGTGGTGGCGCTGTGGCTGCTGCTGCGCGAACCGTTGGTGGCACTGCTGCCGGGGGCCTGGCAGGGGCGGGTGCACACGTTCGTACGGGGCCGGCGCGCAGCCGGGCGGGGGGAGTGGAGTGTCCGGGACGGTGGGTGGTTCGCGCTGTCGGCGGTCATCGGGTCCGCCACCCATGTCGTCTGGGACGCCTTCACCCATCACGACCGGTGGGGTGTGCGGCTGGTGCCGGTGCTCGACGGGAGCGTGGGGGGACATCCCGTGTTCCAGCTGGTGCAGTACGGCAGTTCGGCCGTGGCACTGGCTGTGCTCGCCTGGTTCACGGCGTCGGGGCTGCGGCGGACGGGGGCGTGCCCGGCCCCGGCGTCCGTGCCCGTGCTGAGCCGTCGGGGGCGGTGGTCGGCGGGGCGCTGCTGAGCGTCTGCGTACTGCTCGGCGTCGTACACCGGTGCGCACGCTGGTACGCGTACGTCGGGCACATCGACACCCCGCTGGACATCATCCCGACCGCCTGCTTCGGCGCCGGGGCGGGAGCGGCGGTGGGCCTGGTGCTGTACGGGGCGTGGATGCGGCTGCGGCGACCGCGTGCGTCCGTGCCCTCGGTCGCCGGACGGGCCTGATTCTCCGGAAGTCTCCGAAAACCCCCGGGCCCGTCCGGCGCCGCCGCGTCAGTGCGCCGTGTCTCCGCGCTGTGTCAGTGCGCCGCGGACTCCCAGTCCGTGCCGACACCGACCGAGACATCGAGCGGGGCGCGCAACTGCACGGCCGTGGACATCTCGTGGCGGAGGATCTCCTCCACCTGCGCGCGCTCGCCCTCGGCGATCTCCAGCACGATTTCGTCGTGGACCTGGAGCAGCATCCGGGACTTCAGCTTCGCCTCGGTCAGCGCCCGGTCGACATGGAGCATGGCGACCTTGACGATGTCCGCCGCCGTGCCCTGGATCGGTGCGTTGAGCGCCATTCGCTCGGCCATCTCGCGGCGCTGGCGGTTGTCGCTGTTGAGGTCGGGCAGGTAGCGGCGGCGACCGAAGACCGTCTCCGTGTAACCGGTGGCCCTGGCCTCCTCCACCACGCGGTGCAGATAGTCACGCACTCCGCCGAACCGCTCGAAGTAGGTGTCCATCAGGCCGCGCGCCTCGCCCGCCTCGATGCTCAGCTGCTGGGAGAGGCCGAACGCGGAGAGCCCGTACGCGAGTCCGTAGCTCATGGCCTTGATCTTGCGGCGCATCTCCGGATCGACGGCCGACTTGTCGACGCCGAAGACCTGCGAGGCGACCGTCGTGTGCAGGTCCTCGCCGGAGGTGAACGCCTCGATGAGGCCGGCGTCCTCGGAGAGGTGGGCCATCACCCGCAGTTCGATCTGGCTGTAGTCGGCCGTCATCAGCGTTTCGAAGCCTTCGCCGACGACGAAGCCCCGGCGGATGGCCCGGCCCTCGTCCGTACGGACCGGGATGTTCTGCAGGTTGGGGTCGGTGGAGGAGAGCCGGCCGGTCGCCGCCACCGTCTGATTGAACGTGGTGTGAATACGGCCGTCGGCCGCGATCGTCTTGATCAGGCCCTCGACGGTGACCCGCAGCTTCGCCTGTTCGCGGTGGCGCAGCATGATGACCGGCAGCTCGTGCTCGGTCTGGGCGGCGAGCCAGGCCAGGGCGTCGGCGTCCGTCGTGTATCCGGTCTTCGTCTTCTTCGTCTTGGGCAGGCCCAGCTCGCCGAAGAGGACTTCCTGGAGCTGCTTGGGCGAACCGAGGTTGAACTCGCGGCCGACCGCGGCGTGCGCCTCCTTCACCGCCTGCTGCACCGCACCGGCGAACTGCTGCTCCATGCCCTCCAGATGAGCCCGGTCCGCGGCGATGCCGTGCCGCTCCAGACGGGCCAGCAGGACGGACGTCGGCAGCTCCATGTCATGCAGCAGCTCGGCCGCGCCGACCTCGGCGAGCCGGGTGGTGAAGGCCTCCCCCAGGTCCAGGACCGCGCGGGCCTGCGTCATCAGGGCGTCGGCCTCGGCCTGGTCGTCCGCGCCGAAGGCCAACTGCCCGTCGGACGCCGCCGCGGGGGCCAGCTCCCGGCCCAGGTACTCCACCGCCAGTGCGTCCAGCGCGAAGGAACGACGGCCGGGCTTGACCAGATACGCGGCCAGCGCGGTGTCCATCGTGACGCCGTCGACCTGCCAGCCGTGCTCCGGGAAGACCCGCATGGCGCTCTTCGCGTTGTGCATGACCTTCGGCCGCTCCGCGTCGGCGATCCAGGCGGCGAACGCCTGCTCGTCGCCCTCGTCGAGCTCCGCGGGGTCGAACCAGGCCGCCGCCCCGTCGGCCGCGGCGAGCGCGATCTCGGTGACCGTGCCGGAGCCCAGCGCCCACGTGTCGACGGTGGCGACGCCGAGCGGCTGCCCGCCGTGCTCGGCGAGCCAGGGCGCCAGCTCGCCCGCGCCCAGCACCGCGCCGTCCAGCTCGATGCCCGCGGCGGGCGCCGGGGTCTCGTGCTCGGCCGCGCCCGGGTCGACAGCCAGCAGCCGCTCGCGCAGGCTCGGGTTACGGATCTCCAGGACGTCGAGCACACCGGTCACCGCGGTGCGGTCGTACGGCGCGCGCTCCAGGTCCTGCGGGGTCTTCGGCAGCTCCACGTCGCGGACCATCTCGGTCAGCCTGCGGTTCAGCCGCACCGCGTCCAGGTGGTCCCGGAAATTCTGACCGGCCTTGCCCTTGACCTCCTCGGCGCGCTCCACCAGCTCGTCGAACGAACCGAACTGGTTGATCCACTTCGCGGCGGTCTTCTCACCGACGCCGGGGATGCCCGGAAGGTTGTCCGACGGGTCACCGCGCAGCGCCGCGAAGTCCGGGTACTGCCGCGGCGTGAGCCCGTACTTCTCCTCGACCTTCGCCGGGGTGAAGCGCGTCAGCTCCGAGACGCCCTTCGTCGGGTACAGCACCGTGACGTCGTCCGTGATCAGCTGGAACGAATCCCGGTCACCGGTGACGATCAACACCTCGAACCCGGCCGCCTCGGCCTGCGTGGCCAGCGTGGCGATGACGTCGTCCGCCTCGAAACCGTCGATCGCGAAACGGTCGGCGTGCATCGCGTCGAGCAGCTCGCCGATCAGCTCCACCTGGCCCTTGAACTCGTCAGGGGTCTTCGAGCGGTTCGCCTTGTACTCCGGGAACTCCTCCGAGCGCCAGGTCTTGCGCGAGACGTCGAACGCCACGGCAAAATGCGTCGGCGCCTCGTCACGCAGTGTGTTCGCCAGCATCGAGGCGAAGCCGTACACCGCGTTCGTCGGCTGTCCCGACCCTGTCGTGAAATTCTCCGCAGGCAGCGCAAAGAACGCCCGGTACGCCAGGGAGTGCCCGTCCATCAGGAGCAGGCGCGGTCGGTTGTCTGCCGTCTTCTTCGATGCCGTCTCAGCCACGCCCCCGATCCTGCCACGGACCACTGACAATCCCGACCGCACATGACTCCCCGGACACTCCGCCGGGGCCGCGTGGCAGGATCGCGCGAGGAACACGTACCGCATCGATGCGTAAGCGCACCGCGCGCATGCGCATCGGCACCGCCTCGAAGAGGAGCGCACCATGGCCACGAAGCCGCCCACAGGTGACCCGGTCCAGGACGCACCGCAGGTCGAACCCGCACAGCACGCCGCCGCCGGACTGCCGGCCGTGGCCCACAGCCTGCTCATCGCCCAGCAGCAGATGGGCCTGCGGCGCACCGCGCAGACCCTCCTCAAGGTCAACCAGAAGAACGGCTTCGACTGCCCCGGCTGCGCCTGGCCCGAGGGTGACAAGCGGCACACCGCGGAATTCTGCGAGAACGGTGCCAAGGCCGTCGCCGAGGAGGCGACGCTGCGCCGCGTCACTCCCGACTTCTTCGCCGCGCACCCGGTCGCCGACCTCGCCTCGCGCAGCGGGTACTGGCTGGGCCATCAGGGCCGGATCACCCAGCCCATGTACCTCCCCGAGGGCGCCGAGCGGTACGAGGCGGTGACCTGGGAGCGCGCCTTCGGCATCATCGCCGAGGAGCTGCGCGCACTCGACTCCCCCGACGAGGCCCTGTTCTACACCTCCGGGCGCACCAGCAACGAGGCTGCGTTCCTGCTCCAGCTGTTCGCCCGCGAATTCGGCACCAACAACCTCCCCGACTGCTCCAACATGTGCCACGAGTCCTCCGGCTCGGCCCTCATGGAGACCATCGGCATCGGCAAGGGCAGCGTCTCCCTGGAAGACCTCCACCAGGCCGACCTGATCATCGTCGCCGGACAGAATCCCGGCACGAACCACCCCCGGATGCTCTCCGCCCTGGAGAAGGCCAAGTCGGCGGGCGCGAAGATCATTTCGGTGAATCCGCTGCCCGAGGCCGGCCTGGAGCGGTTCAAGAACCCGCAGACCCCGCTCGGCATGGTCAGGGGCGCCGCACTCACCGATCTCTTCCTGCAGATCCGTATCGGCGGCGACCAGGCCCTCTTCCGGCTCCTCAACAAGATGATCCTGGAGACCGAGGGCGCCGTCGATGAAACCTTCATACGGGAACACACCCACGGCTACGAGGAGTTCGCGGCCGCGGCCCGCGAAGCCGACTGGGAGCAGACCCTCGCCGCCACCGGCCTCGACCGCGGCGCCGTCGAAGAGGCCCTCGCGATGGCCCTCGCCTCGAAGCGCACCATCGTGTGCTGGGCCATGGGCCTCACCCAGCACAAGCACTCCGTGCCGACCATCCGCGAAGTGGTCAACTTCCTCCTCCTGCGCGGCAACATCGGCCGCCCCGGCGCGGGAGTCTGCCCCGTCCGCGGCCACTCCAATGTCCAGGGCGACCGCACCATGGGCATCTTCGAGCGGCCCTCCCCCGCCTTCCTCGACGCCCTCGACAAGGAATTCGGGATCACCTCGCCACGCCACCACGGCTACGACGTCGTCCGCTCCATCGAGGCACTGCGCGACGGCGACGCCAAGGTCTTCTTCGCCATGGGCGGAAACTTCGTCGCGGCCACCCCCGACACGGAAGTCACCGAGGCCGCGATGCGCCGCGCCCGCCTCACCGTCCACGTCTCCACCAAGCTCAACCGCTCGCACGCCGTGACCGGCACCCGCGCACTGATCCTGCCGACGCTGGGCCGTACCGACAAGGACGTCCAGGCGAGCGGCAAGCAGTTCGTCACCGTCGAGGACTCCATGAGCATGGTCCACGCCTCGCGCGGCAACCTCACCCCGGCCGGCCCCCATCTGCTCTCCGAGCCCGCCATCGTCGCCCGCCTCGCCCGCGCCGTCCTCGGCCCCGGATCGACCACCCCCTGGGAGGAATTCGAGAAGGACTACGCGACGATCCGCGACCGCATCTCCCGCGTCGTCCCCGGCTTCGAGAACTTCAACGCCCGCGTCGCCCGGCCCGGCGGCTTCACCCTCCCCCACGGCCCCCGCGACGAACGCCGCTTCCCCACCACGACCGGCAGGGCCAACTTCACCGCCGCACCCGTCGAATACCCCGAACTCCCCGAAGGCAGGCTGCTGTTGCAGACCCTGCGCTCGCACGACCAGTACAACACCACGATCTACGGCCTCGACGACCGCTACCGCGGCATCAAGGACGGCCGCCGCATCGTCCTGGTCAACCCCGAAGACGCCCGCGCACTCGGCCTGGCCGACGGCGCGTACGCCGACCTGGTCGGCGAGTGGAAGGACGGCGTGGAACGCCGTGCCCCCGGCTTCCGCGTCGTGCACTACCCGACGGCCCGGGGCTGCGCCGCCGCCTACTACCCGGAGACCAACGTGCTGGTCCCCCTCGACTCCACGGCCGACACCAGCAACACCCCCGCCAGCAAGTCCGTCGTCGTGCGCTTCGACAACGTCCAGGAGCGGGCCGGCCAGGAATGATCCGCACCCACAACCCACTAAGCGTTCGCTCAGTCGTCTGATATGAACGATGCATACAGCAACAGGACTGTGAACCACCGCAGACGATCGGAGCCGGACCCCATGGGCGAGCACACCACACCCAAGTTCCCCCAGGAGATCATCGACGAGTACGCCGCACTCGGCGTCGACCTGCCCGCCCTCTTCTCCGCCGGCCACCTCGGCGAGCGCATGGGCGTCACGATCGTCGAAGCCTCCGCGGACCGCGTCGTCGGCACCATGCCCGTCGAAGGAAACACCCAGCCCTACGGACTGCTCCACGGCGGCGCCTCCGCCGTCCTCGCCGAGACTCTCGGCTCGATCGGCTCCATGCTCCACGGTGGCGCCACCAAGCTCGCCGTCGGCGTCGACCTGAACTGCACCCATCACCGAGGGGTACGAAGCGGCCTCGTCACCGGTGTCGCCACCCCCGTGCACCGCGGCCGTTCCACCGCCACCTACGAGATCGCCATCACCGACGAGCACGACAAGCGGGTCTGCACCGCCCGGCTCACCTGCATGCTCCGCGACGCGCCCCGGCCCGACGCCGCCTGACCGACCGAAACACCCCGCACCACACACACCGAACCACTGCCCGGCCGGACCACAATCCGGCCGGGCAGCGCCATTCCCTCCCACAACCACCAACAGAAACAACACAGTTGAGCAACCGAAACGGCCAACACCCTTGACCGCGCACTCCCTTGTATGGCCCACTCGGCACTCCCCGCACACCACACCGCGTCGACCACACCGACCCGGATGTAACACTGCGTAACAAACGCGCCAGGCGCAAACAGCTCCACGCAGCACCCCGACCCCGGCCCCACCGCCGCCGGGCACCTCGTCGCGCCCGCACACCCCCATCCCCGCCGCCACCGCGCGACAGCAGCAAGATCCACCCAAGCCCCTTAGCAGAGCTGCGCGTTCTCACCATGCGGTCACTCCACCCGACCGGCAAAAAGCCGTACATGTCAGCACAGCCACCTCAAGCCTTGCTCAAAGGCATAACAAGACAGTCACATCCTGCGGCGGACCCATCCCGGACCCCCACACCTGCGCCTAGAGTCACCGCCAGTCACCGCGCCGCCGGGCGCGTCTGCAGCACGGCCCTGTACCAACCAGTACGGCCCGGCGAACGACACGGCACCTCAAGCAGAGGAGGCCGCGCCAGGGAAAGGACCTTTCGTGCGACACCGTTCTTTGCTCATCCTCACCACAGTGCTCACCACAGGAGCACTGACACTCACCGCCTGCGGGTCGCGCGACGACAGCAAGAACAGCAGCAGCGGCGACACCCAGACCGTCGTCATCGGCGTCGACGCGCCCATCACGGGCGACCTGTCCGCCCTCGGCCTCGGCATCAAGAACTCCGCGGACCTCGCCGCCAAGACGGCGAACAAGGAAAAGACCGTCCCCGGCATCAAGTTCGAGGTCAAGCCGCTCGACGACCAGGCACAGCCCTCCGTCGGCCAGCAGAACGCCCAGAAGTTCATCGACGACGACACCGTCGTCGGCGTCGTCGGCCCGCTGAACTCCGGCGTCTCCCAGTCGATGCAGAAGCCGCTCAACGACGCCTCCCTCACCCAGGTCTCCCCCGCCAACACGGGCACCGAACTCACCCAGGGCGAGAACTGGAAGACCGGCGACAAGAAGCGCCCCTACAAGACCTACTTCCGCACCGCCACCACGGACCAGATCCAGGGCGCCTTCGCAGCGAAGTACCTCTTCAACAACGCGAAGATCAAGCAGGTCTACCTCATCGACGACCAGAAGCCCTACGGCGCCGGTCTCGCCGCCTCCTTCAAGGCGACCTTCACCGCCCTCGGCGGCAAGATCACCGGCAGCGACCACGTCAACCCCGACGACCGCGACTTCAACGCCGTCGTCACCAAGGTCAAGAAGTCCGGCGCCAAGGCCGTCTACTACGGCGGCGAGTACCCCGCCGGCGCACCCCTGAGCCAGCAGCTCAAGGACAGCGTCCAGATCCCCCTCATGGGCGGCGACGGCATGTACAGCGCCGACTTCATCAAGCTCAACAAGAAGGCCCAGGGCGACATCGCCACCTCCGTCGGCAAGCCCGTCGAGGAACTCGACTCCGCCAAGAAGTTCATCGCGGACTACAAGGCGGCCGGATACAAGGACGCCTACGAGGCCTACGGCGGCGGCACCTACGACGCCACCTGGTCGATCATCGAGGCCGTCAAGCTCGCCGTCGCCGAAAACAACGGCAAGCTCCCCGACAACGCCCGCGTCAAGGTCCTCGAAGCCATGAGCAAGGTCAAGTTCGACGGCGTCACCGGCCCCGTCTCCTTCGACGAATACGGCGACACCACCAACACCATGATGACCGCCTACCAGGTCGACGGCGGCAAGTGGACCTCCAAGCTCAGCGAGGCCTACAAGCCCTGACCCCCGCAGGCCCTCCCGGGCACGCACTGAACTGACACCCAGACCGCGCGGGAGCGCTACCAG
>NZ_JBHVFF010000186.1:0-17165 GCF_042801895.1 Streptomyces sp. NPDC057543
ACGCCGCCGAACTCCTTTTACGGGAAAGCCCCGTGCCCTTGTGGCACGGGGCTTTCCTGCGTTCATGAGTTTTTGCGACCCCCGTGCATCCAGCGGCGGTGGCTGAGGGTAAAGTCAGGGGGCATCATTGGCACGTTCTTCACACAGGAGGCCCTCGGGTGGAGGTCCAGGAGACTCGGGTCCAGACGGACCGGGTACTCACCATCCCCAACATCCTCAGCATGGCTCGCCTTGTCGGGGTTCCGCTCTTCCTGTGGCTGATTCTTCGCCCCGAGTTCGGCGGGCCCAAGAGCGACGGCTGGGCACTGCTGGTGCTGATGCTCAGCGGGGTCAGCGACTACCTCGACGGTAAGCTCGCTCGCCGGTGGAACCAGATCAGCAGCCTCGGCCGGCTCCTGGACCCGGCCGCAGACCGCCTCTATATTCTTTCGACCCTTGTCGGCCTGACCTGGCGGGAGATCCTGCCACTCTGGCTCACCGCGGCACTTCTGGCCCGCGAACTGATGCTCCTCGTGATGGTGGGAATCCTGCGCCGTCATGGCTATCCGCCACCTCAGGTGAACTTCCTGGGGAAGGCCGCCACGTTCAACCTGATGTACGCGTTCCCCTTGTTGCTGCTCAGCGATGGAAGTGGTTGGCTTGCATCTCTGGCCGCTGTTTTCGGATGGGCGTTCGCAGGTTGGGGTACAACGCTCTACTGGTGGGCAGGGATCCTCTACGTGGTTCAGGTCCGCAGACTCGTCAAGGCGGATGTAGTAGCCGATTGAGCTCGTTGACGCGGTGCCGCGCAGAGTGGCCGGCCCGCCGCTGATGATTCGGATGGCGCCCCGACGGGCGAAGTCGGCCAAACCGTCGTCTGTTCAAGGAGGACGTTTCCGACATGAAGGCCGTCGTGATGGCTGGCGGCGAAGGCACTCGTCTTCGCCCCATGACCTCGAGCATGCCCAAGCCGCTTCTGCCCGTCGCCAATCGGCCGATCATGGAGCATGTGCTTCGGCTGCTCAAGCGGCACGGGCTCAATGAGACCGTCGTAACGGTCCAGTTTCTCGCCTCGTTGGTGAAGAACTACTTCGGGGACGGCGAAGAGCTCGGGATGGAGCTCAGTTACGCCAACGAGGAGAAACCGCTCGGCACTGCGGGGAGCGTAAAAAACGCTGAGGAGGCGCTGAAGGATGACACCTTCCTCGTGATTTCCGGTGATGCACTCACCGACTTCGATCTCACCGACCTCATCGCCTTCCACAAGGAAAAGGGCGGGCTGGTGACGGTGTGCCTGACCCGTGTGCCGAATCCGCTGGAGTTCGGCATCACCATCGTCGACGAGGCGGGCCAGGTCGAACGTTTCCTGGAGAAGCCCACCTGGGGTCAGGTCTTCTCGGACACCGTCAACACAGGCATCTACATCATGGAGCCCGAGGTTTTCGACTATGTCGAGGCCGACGTCTCCGTGGACTGGTCCGGTGATGTTTTCCCGCAGCTCATGAAGGAAGGCAAGCCCATCTACGGCTATGTCGCCGAGGGCTACTGGGAGGACGTCGGTACCCACGAGAGCTATGTGAAGGCCCAGGCCGACGTTCTCGAGCGCAAGGTAGACGTCGAGATCGACGGCTTCGAGATCTCGCCGGGCGTATGGGTCGCGGAAGGCGCCGAAGTGCATCCCGACGCGGTACTGCGGGGCCCCTTGTACATCGGGGACTACGCAAAAGTTGAAGCTGGCGTGGAGATTCGCGAGCACACGGTCATCGGGTCCAACGTCGTTGTCAAAAGCGGCGCTTTTCTGCATAAGGCCGTGGTGCACGACAACGTCTACATCGGTCAGCACAGCAACCTGCGCGGTTGCGTCATCGGTAAGAACACCGACGTCATGCGGGCTGCCCGCATCGAGGACGGCGCGGTCATCGGCGACGAATGTCTGGTCGGTGAGGAATCGATTGTTCAGGGCAATGTTCGGGTCTACCCGTTCAAGACGATCGAGGCCGGTGCCTTTGTCAACACCTCGGTGATCTGGGAATCACGGGGGCAGGCTCATCTCTTCGGGGCCCGTGGTGTATCCGGGATTCTGAACGTCGAGATCACGCCGGAGCTGGCGGTCCGGCTCGCCGGAGCGTACGCCACAACTCTGAAGAAGGGTTCGACGGTCACCACCGCACGTGACCACTCCCGTGGTGCCCGTGCGCTGAAGAGAGCGGTGATTTCCGCGCTTCAGGCCAGCGCCATCGACGTACGGGACCTGGAGAACGTACCAATGCCCGTCGCGCGCCAGCAGACCGCGCGCGGCAGTGCCGGCGGGATCATGATCCGTACGTCCCCCGGGGTGCCCGACTCGGTCGACATCATGTTCTTCGACGAGCGGGGCGCGGACCTCTCGCAGGCACGCCAGCGGAAGCTGGACCGGGTCTACGCACGTCAGGAGTACCGCCGGGCCTTCCCGGGGGAGATCGGGGACCTGCACTTCCCGTCCAGCGTCTTCGACTCGTACACCGGATCGCTGCTGCGGAACGTGGACATCGCAGGGATCGCCGACGCGGCTCTCAAAGTTGTCGTCGACGCCTCCAACGGCAGTGCCGGGCTCGTCCTTCCCAGCCTGCTCGGACGGCTCGGCGTGGACGCGTTGACCATCAATCCCGGCCTGGACGAATCCCGGCCCACCGAGTCCGCTGGCACCCGGCGGTCCGGACTGGTGCGGCTGGGCGAGATCGTCTCCTCGGCGCGGGCCGCTTTCGGCGTGCGATTCGACCCGGTCGGTGAGCGACTCTCCCTGGTCGACGAACGGGGCAGGATCGTGGAGGACGATCGGGCGCTCCTGGTGATGCTCGACCTCGTGGCCGCCGAGCGGCGCAGCGGGCGGGTGGCGCTGCCGGTGACCACCACGCGGGTCGCCGAGCAGGTCGCGGCGTACCACGGCACGCAGGTCGAATGGACGACGACATCGCCCGACGATCTGACGCGTGTGGGACGTGAGGAAGGCACCATCTTCGGGGGAGACGGCCGCGGCGGCTTCATCGTTCCCGAATTCAGCAGCGTCTTCGACGGCTCCGCCGCTTTCGTGAGGCTCCTCGGGCTCGTCGCCAGGACCCAGCTCACCCTCAGCCAGATCGATGCCCGTATTCCCCGTGCCCACGTCCTGCGGCGTGATCTGGCCACACCCTGGGCCGTCAAAGGCATGGTCATGCGCCGCGTCGTGGAGGCTGCCGGGGACCGCAGTGTCGACACGACTGACGGCGTGCGGGTCGTCGAGGCCGACGGGCGGTGGGTGATGGTGCTTCCGGACCCGGCCGAGGCTGTCACCCATTTGTGGGCCGAGGGCCCGGACGACGCCTCCGCGCAGGCGTTGCTGGACGAATGGGCAGCGGTCGTGGACAGCGCAGGTCACTAAGGGTTCCACTGGTGTGCCTGGAGGTACCGAGCGACGCCTCCGGGCACACGGGTGGGGCCATTCGGCGGTAGCCGTGGCGACGTGCGACGATGTGCGGCATGTCGCAGCAGCCCCCCGATCGGAGTACCGCCTCGCGCCCCGACGCGTCCATGTCGCTGCTGACCAATGTGATGGACCACAGTCTCGACGACGGGTACGCCGAGGCATCGGCACGTCGCGAGGCCGACGGGAGCGCGGGACTGCCCCGCACACTCAAGGCGAAACTCGGCCTCGCCGCCTGTCTGGTGCTCGCTGCCCTTGTTGTCACGCTCGGCGCCGCGCAGGCACGCGTCGCCGCGCCGGTCCTTGCCAAGGAGCGCGAGGAACTGATCGACCGTATCGGCGAGGAGACGGCGGCGGCGGACAGACTCGAGGCGCAGGTCGACAAGCTCCGGGACGATGTGGGCAGTCGACAGCGCAAGGCGTTGAAGAAGCACGGCGGGGACCAGGGGGAACTGGTGGCGTTGCTCGCCGGAGCGACACCGGTGGAGGGGCCCGGCGTAAAACTCGTCGTCGACGACGCCAAGGGCACCGACCAGGGCGGTGGCGGGCCGAGGGAGACCAGCGGGTTCTCCGACACCGGGCGGGTCCGAGACCGGGACCTGCAGCGGGTCGTCAACGGCCTGTGGCAATCCGGTGCGGAAGCGATCGCGATCAATGGGCAGCGCCTGACCGCCCTGTCGGCGATCCGTGCGGCCGGCGACGCCATACTGGTCGACAACAGACCGCTCGTGCCGCCGTACACGGTGCTGGCGGTGGGGGACGGGAAGCCGTTGAGCAGCGCATTCCAGGACAGTGCCGACGGCCAGTATCTGCAGGCACTCAAGGACACCTTCGACATCAGGACGAGCATGTCCGTCCAGGAGAAGGTGAGCCTCCCGGTCGCGCCGAGCCTGATCGTACGAACAGCAGAGCCTTACAAGGCCGCAGACACAGGCAGTGGTGCGGCAGAGACAGGGAAGGGCACATCGTGATCGCCGTACTGGGCCTCGTCGTGGGAGTCGTGGTCGGACTGTTGGTCCGGCCAGAGGTGCCGGCGGTGGTCGAGCCCTACCTTCCGATCGCTGTGGTGGCTGCTCTCGACGCAGTCTTCGGTGGTCTGCGGGCCATGCTCGACGGAATCTTTGTCGACAAGGTGTTCGTCGTGTCGTTCCTGTCGAATGTTGTGGTGGCCGCACTGATCGTGTTCCTGGGCGACAAACTGGGCGTCGGCGCGCAGCTCTCCACCGGTGTGGTGGTCGTGCTCGGGATCCGGATCTTCTCCAACGCCGCGGCCATCCGCCGGCACGTCTTCCGGGCCTGAGGCCGATGAGCAACGAAGAACTTTCCAGCGGCAAGGAGCACCCCGGCGAGCAGCCGGCCGACGCTGCCAAGGAACTCACCGGGCGTCAGCGGCTCATCGCCGGGCTGTGGCCGCCGCGGGTGACACGGGCCCAACTCATCGTCGCGCTGCTGCTCTTCGTCCTCGGTCTTGGGCTGGCCATTCAGGTCCGTTCGAACAGCGACAACAGCGCACTGAGAGGTGCCCGCCAGGAGGACCTCGTCCGCATTCTCGACGAGCTGGACGACCGTACACAGCGTCTGGAGGACGAGAAGCAGCGTCTCGACGCTCAGCGCACGGAGCTGGAGAACAGCTCCGACCAGGCCGAGGAGGCGCGCAAGCAGACGGTGGAGAAGGAACGGCAACTCGGCGTTCTCGCGGGCACTGTGGCCGCGCACGGGCCCGGGATCACCCTCACCGTCAACGACCCGGGAAACGGAGTCAAGGCGGACATGCTGCTCGACGCGCTCCAGGAGTTGCGTGCGGCGGGCGCCGAGGCGATCGAGGTCAACGGCGTCAGAGTGGTGGCCAATACCTACTTTTCCGGTGACGGCGGCAAGGTCAAGGTTGACGGCCGTAAGATCACCGCGCCGTATGTGTTCAAGGTGATCGGCAAGCCCCAGGACCTGGAGCCGGCGCTGAACATCCCCGGCGGTGTGGTGCAGACATTGGAGAAGGAGCAGGCCACCGTGCATGTTGAGCAGGCCGACGACATCGTCGTGGATGTCTTGCGACCGGCAAAGCGGCCTGACTACGCTCGGTCGTCGTCCCCGTGAGGCCGCGGCACCGAGGGGGCGAAGGATACGGCCAGGCGGTTGCGGGGGGTCGCCGCTTCGTAATGGTGGTGCGTGGTGGAAACTGTCGAGTGGATACGGACGTTGTGAAGATGTCCGGGTCGGCAGGTGTGTTCATTCAGGGTTCGTCCTGCCCCACGGGCGGGTCTATTTCGGTCAAGGGGAATCGCCCGTGAAGTTGTTTGGGAAGTTGTTCGGCAAGAGCGCTCGCGATGAGGCTGCCCGCCATCGCGCACCGCGCCATGGCCAGGCAGATGAGCAGGGCTCGGAGCGCCCGCTCTTCCGCGATCAGGTGTCGGGTTCGGGCAGTGACAATTCGGGCGCTTCCGGCGCGTCGTCTGTTGACCCTGCCGGTGCCGGCCGCATAGGTTTCGGAGAACCGTCAACCTCAGGTACGGGTGGAGGGTTTACTCCGAGGCAGGAGGGTTCGTCCATGCCGGTCTGTACGAGGTGCGGACACCGCAACGCCGAGGCCAGTCGTTTCTGCTCCAACTGCGGTGCGCCGCTGAGGGGCGGAATTCCCGAGCGTGCCTCGGAGACGACCTCGACCATTTCCATCTCAGGTCTCGAGGCGTACGAGGCGGAGGCCACCGGGCAGACGCCCGTGCCGTCCCTCTCGCCCGAGGCGCAGGCCGCCGTCGACGCCCTTCCGCTCGGGTCGGCGCTGCTCGTGGTGCGGCGCGGTCCGAACTCCGGCAGTCGCTTCCTGCTGGACAGCGAGCTGACCACGGCCGGCCGCCACCCGCAGAGCGACATCTTCCTCGATGACGTGACGGTGTCGAGGCGGCACGTGGAGTTCCGCAGGAGCCCCGACGGAAGCTTCACGGTCGGGGATGTGGGCAGCCTCAACGGCACCTACGTCAACCGCGAGCGCATCGACTCCGTCGCCCTGTCCAACGGCGACGAAGTGCAGATCGGCAAGTACCGGCTGGTCTTCTACGCGAGCCAGCGGGGCATCTGACCCGTCAGGGAAGGTCCATGCTGAGAACACCGACGGGCGGTGCCGGTCACGGCACCGCCACCGCCGACGACCGCCCGATGAGCATCGGCACGGTGCTCCTGCAGTTGCGGGACGAGTTTCCCGAAGTGACGATCTCCAAGATTCGCTTCCTGGAGGCCGAAGGGCTCGTCGAGCCGCAGCGGACCCCCTCCGGATACCGCAAGTTCCGGGCGGCCGACGTGGAGCGGCTCGCGCGAGTGCTGCGTATGCAGCGGGATCACTACCTCCCGCTGAAGGTCATCCGCGAGCATCTGGACGCCCTCGCCCGCGGCGAGCAGCCCGCCCTGCCCTCCGGGGGCGGCCCCAGAGACCTGACCGACGGCGGCTGGGGTGCGGAGCCCGGGAGGGCGACCGCGGCCCGGATCGGCCGTGCCGAGCTGCTCGCGGCGACCGAGGTCACCGAGAGTGACCTGGACGAGTGGGAGTCGTACGGCCTGGTCGCTCCGAGCGGCGAGGGCGGCTACGACGCCGAGATGGTTACGGTGGCCAGGCTTGTGGCGGATCTGGGCCGGTTCGGTCTGGAACCGCGTCACCTCCGTGCCATCCGGGCAGCCGCCGACCGCGAGGCGGGACTCATCGAGCAGGTGGTCGCGCCCCTACGGCGGCACCGGAATCCGCAGACCAGAGCGCATGCCGAGGCCACCGCGAGGGAGCTCGCCGAGCTGTCCGTACGGCTTCATTCGGCCCTTGTGCAGACCGCTCTGAAGGTCCGGTTCCACTGATCTCGTCGGTGCCCGACTACCCAAACCTGCCGAGCACGTCCTAGGGTTGCTGTGTGAACGAGCTCGACGTTGTGGGTGTCCGGGTGGAAATGCCCTCGAACCAACCGATCGTGCTCCTGCGTGAAGTGGGAGGCGATCGGTACCTCCCCATTTGGATCGGTCCTGGTGAGGCGACCGCGATCGCCTTTGCCCAGCAGGGCATGGCGCCGGCCAGGCCGCTGACCCATGATCTCTTCAAGGATGTGCTCGAGGCCGTCGGCCAGGAGCTCACCGAGGTCCGCATCACGGACCTGCGTGAAGGGGTCTTCTACGCGGAGCTGGTCTTCGCCAGCGGGGTCGAGGTGAGCGCGCGGCCGTCCGACGCCATAGCGCTCGCGCTGCGCACCGGAACGCCGATCTACGGCAGCGACGGGGTGCTCGACGACGCAGGCATCGCCATCCCCGACGAACAGGAGGACGAGGTGGAGAAGTTCCGCGAGTTCCTCGATCAGATTTCACCGGAGGACTTCGGCACCAACAGTCAGTGACCGTTCTACGGGGTCGCCGTCAGCGCATTCGACAAGCCTTTCCCGCTCACGAGTCACGGGAAACCACCCTCAGGGTGATTATCACTCGGCGTGCCGAGTGTGGCGATCGTTGACGCACCCCGAGTGACTGCCTACCTTCGAGATGGCAGGTCAAGGACGGAGGTCGGCGTGAGAAGCAGCGGCGACGGTACGGCAGCGGGTGGGCCGTATCCGCAGCAGGGGAGTACAGCCGACCACACCATCAGGCAACCGGTTCAACCGGCGGCGGTGGCGGGGGGCGGCGTGGCATCGGCCAACGACATCGGCTATCGGGGGCCGACAGCGTGTGCGGCTGCGGGGATCACCTATCGGCAGCTCGACTACTGGGCGCGCACGGGGCTGGTCGAGCCGAGTGTCCGGCCGGCATACGGCTCGGGCACACAGCGGCTCTACAGCTTCCGGGACGTCGTCCTGCTGAAGATCGTCAAGCGTTTCCTGGACACGGGCGTCGCCCTGCAGAACATCCGCACCACGGTTCAGCATCTGCGGGCCCGCGGGTTCCAGGATCTGGAGCGGATGACGCTGATGAGTGACGGGGCGACGGTCTACGAGTGCTCCTCGCCCGACGAGGTCGTCGACCTGCTCCAGGGCGGCCAGGGTGTCTTCGGCATTGCCGTGGGCGTGGTGTGGCAGGACGTCGACGTCGCGCTGTCGCAGTTGCACGGAGAACGCGTGGACACCGGCGAGACACTGGTCGGGAACAACCCCACCGATGAGCTCGCGCGGCGGCGCAACCGCGCCGGCTGACCGGAGTGAGGAATCGGGCGCGGCGATTGTCAGTGCCATGGGGCAGCATCGATTGATGTGAGAGCCGCGCCCACCATCCTGCATCTCGACATGGATGCCTTCTACGCCTCCGCCGAGCAGGCGGCGAAGCCCAGCCTGCGCGGAAAACCGGTCGTGGTCGGTGGGCTGGGGCCACGCGGAGTCGTCGCCACCGCGTCGTACGAGGCGCGGCGTTTCGGGGTTCATTCGGCGATGCCCATGGCGCAGGCCCGGCGGCTGGCCCCCAACGCGGCCTATCTGGTGCCCCGCTTCCTGCTCTACCGGACGGTCAGCGACCAAGTGATGGAGTTGCTGGGGCGGCTCTCCCCGCTGGTCGAACCACTCAGCCTGGACGAGGCCTTCGTGGACCTGGAAGCCGGTGGGGCGGCCGATGACACGGCTTCGGCGCTGGAGATCGGCGGGCAGTTGCGTACGGTCATCAAGGCGGTCACCGGGCTGACCGGCTCGGTCGGGCTCGCCGGCTCCAAGATGCTGGCCAAGATCGCTTCGGAGCAGGCCAAACCGGACGGGCTGGTGCTCATCGAGCCGGGCACGGAGCGGGAGCTGCTCGCACCGATGCCGGTACGGATCCTCCCGGGCGTCGGGCCCGCGACGGCGGACCATCTGCGCCGCGCAGGGATGACGACCGTCAACGACCTGGTCGAGGCAGGTGAGGCGGAGCTCGTACGCCTGCTGGGAAAGGCGCACGGCGGCTCGCTCCACCGGATGGCATTCGGGTACGACGACCGGCCCGTCGTCGCGGAGCGGGACGCCAAATCGGTGTCGGTCGAGGACACCTTCGACGCGGACCTGCACGATCGGGTGCGGGTCAGGACGGAGGTCGAGCGGCTGGCCGGCCGATGTGTCCAACGGCTACGGGGCACGGGGCGGTCCGGGCGGACGGTGGTGCTGAAGGTGCGCCGGTACGACTTTTCCACGCTCACGAGGTCCGAGACGCTCCGTGGGCCCACGGACGACCCCACGGTGGTCCGTGAGGCTGCCGCGCGGCTCCTGGAGGCCGTGGACACCACGGGAGGCGTTCGGCTCCTGGGGGTGGGCGTCACGGGGCTTGCCGACTACACGCAGGAGGACCTCTTCGCGCAGGCCGCCGGCGAGCGGGCCGCGACCGGGGAAGCGGCCGAGGAGGAAGCGGGTGACGAGGGGGACGAGCCCGTCGGCAGTGCGGGGGAGGAGACCCCCGAGACCTCCGAACAGCTCGCCGCCCGGCGCTGGCCCGCCGGACACGACGTGCGCCATGACGTCTACGGCCATGGCTGGGTGCAGGGCAGCGGTGTCGGCCGGGTCACGGTGCGGTTCGAGGAACCGGAGTCCGCGCCCGGCCGGGTGCGTACCTTCCGGATCGACGACCCGCAGCTGCAACCGGCCGATCCGCTGCCGCTGGTGCGGAACCCTGCGGACTACTCGTCCTGGCCGGCCAGTCTGCCGAAGTCCCTGTCCGGGCCGGTCTCCTCGGGCGGGGAGTCCAGACCGTAGTGCCGGTAGAGCTGGAGCTCTTGTTCCGGTGAGAGATGGCGACCGACGCCGAAGTCGGGTGCGTCCTTGATCAGCGCCCGGTCGAAGGGGACGCGAAGCGAATCCTCAACGAACTCGCTGGGTTCCAGCGGGACGAACGCGTCCCGGCTGAAGAGTCCGGTACGTACGGCTGCCCACTCGGGAACACCGGTCGCGTCGTCGAGGTACACCTCGTCCACGGTTCCGATCTTGGTGCCCTTGCGGTCGAACGCCTTGCGGCCGATCAGGCTGCGCGGATCGATGTCGGTCTGCACGGTCCCTCCCGCTGGTCGCGGCTACTCCACAAGCACTACAAAAGTGCAGATCCGGGGGGTTGGCCACTCGAGAATTCCACCACGAACCCCGCTGGTAGGCTGGTGATGGCTGCTGACCCCGTGCGGGAGAGTCCTCCGGAGCGACTCCGGAGGCGCCGAAGGAGCAAATCCTCCCCGGAATCTCTCAGGCCCCCGTACCGCACGGACGAGGTCACTCTGGAAAGCAGGGCGGGTTCCGTGCGGCCGAGCGCCGTCGGTTCCCTTCCTCACCGACGGTGAAAGCCGGTACGCCACAAGGCGTGCCGGTGAAGCTCTCAGGTTGAGATGACAGAGGGGGAGGCCGTCCGGGCACCCGCGCCGTGGTGCCCCTCGCAGGTCGTGACAGACCAGGAGGCCTCCACCATGACCCCCCGTCGCACTCCGCTCTCCCAGCTGGAGCAGGGTATTCCGTTCGAACAGCGCCACATCGGGCCCGATGACGAGGCGCAGTCGAAGATGCTCGCCCAGGTCGGTTACGGCTCGCTGGACGAGCTGACCGCGGCCGCGGTACCCGATGTCATCAAGAGCGCGGAGGCACTCCGGTTGCCGGCCGCCCGCACCGAGGCCGAGGTCCTCGCCGAGCTGCGCGCCCTGGCCGACCGCAACCAGGTGCTGGCACCGATGATCGGGCTCGGCTACTACGGCACCTTCACCCCGCCGGTGATCCTGCGCAACGTCATGGAGAACCCCGCCTGGTACACGGCCTACACGCCCTACCAGCCGGAGATCTCGCAGGGCCGCCTGGAGGCGCTCCTCAACTTCCAGACGATGGTCGCCGAGCTGACCGGGCTGCCCACCTCCGGCGCCTCGCTGCTCGACGAGGGCACCGCGGCCGCCGAGGCCATGGCGCTCTCGCGGCGCGTCGGCAAGGTCAAGAACGGCGTCTTCCTGGTCGACGCCGACGCCCTGCCGCAGACGATCGCCGTCATCGAGACCCGCGCCGAGCCCTCCGGTGTCGAGGTCGTCGTCGCCGACCTCTCCGACGGTATCCCGGCAGAGATTGCCGAGCGCGGCGTCTTCGGTGTGCTGGTGCAGTACCCGGGCGCCTCCGGAGCGGTGCGGAACATCCAGCCGTTGATCGAGCAGGCCCACGAACGGGGTGCGATCGTCACGGTCGCCGCCGACCTGCTGGCCCTGACCCTGCTCACCTCACCGGGCGACCTGGGCGCGGACATCGCGGTCGGCACCACGCAGCGTTTCGGTGTGCCGATGGGCTTCGGCGGACCGCACGCCGGCTTCATGGCCGTACGCGAGAAGTTCGCCCGCAGCCTGCCCGGCCGCCTCGTCGGCGTCTCCGTCGACGCGGACGGCAACAAGGCCTACCGGCTGGCGCTGCAGACCCGCGAGCAGCACATCCGCCGCGAGAAGGCCACCAGCAACATCTGCACGGCTCAGGTGCTGCTCGCCGTCATGGCCGGGATGTACGCCGTATACCACGGTCCGGACGGGCTGCGGACGATCGCCCTTCGCACCCACCGCTACGCGACGATCCTGGCCGAGGGCCTGCGTGCCAGTGGCGTCGACGTCGTGACCGGCTCCTACTTCGACACCCTCACCGTGCGCGTTCCCGGAAAGGCCGCTGAAGTCGTGGCCGAGGCCCGCGAGCGCGGTGTCAACCTGCGGCCCGTCGACACGGACCTCGTCTCCGTCGCCTGTGACGAGACCACCACCCGTACGCAGATTGCCGCGGTCTGGGCCGCGTTCGGCGCCGACGGGGACATCGAGGCGCTGGACGCCGCAGCTGCCGACGCGCTGCCCGAGGGCCTGCTGCGCACCGACGAGATTCTCACCCACCCGGTCTTCCACCAGCACCGTTCCGAGACGGCGATGCTGCGCTACCTGCGCAAGCTCGCCGACCGGGACTACGCCCTGGACCGCGGCATGATCCCGCTCGGCTCCTGCACCATGAAGCTGAACGCGACCACCGAGATGGAGCCGATCACCTGGCCCGAGTTCGGCGCGCTGCACCCCTTTGCGCCGGCCGAGCAGGCGTCGGGCTTCCTCACCCTCATCCGTGAGCTGGAGGAGCGCCTCGCGGAGGTCACCGGCTACGACGCCGTCTCGATCCAGCCGAACGCCGGCTCGCAGGGCGAGTTCGCCGGCCTCCTGGCCGTACGGGCGTACCACCGGGCCAACGGCGACGACCAGCGGATCGTCTGCCTCATCCCGTCCTCCGCGCACGGCACCAACGCCGCCAGCGCCGTGATGGCCGGCATGAAGGTCGTCGTGGTGAAGACCGCCGACGACGGTGAGGTCGACATCGAGGACCTCCGCGCCAAGATCGAGACGCACCGTGACGAGCTCGCCGTGCTCATGATCACGTACCCGTCGACGCACGGTGTGTTCGAGGAGCACGTCGCGGACATCTGCGCCGAGGTGCACGACGCCGGCGGTCAGGTGTACGTCGACGGCGCCAACCTCAACGCGCTGGTCGGCCTCGCCAAGCCGGGCCGGTTCGGCGGCGACGTCTCGCACCTGAACCTGCACAAGACCTTCTGCATCCCGCACGGCGGCGGCGGCCCCGGCGTCGGCCCGGTCGGCGTGCGCGCGCACCTCGCGCCGTACCTGCCGAACCACCCGCTCCAGCCCGCAGCGGGCCCGGAGACCGGTGTCGGTCCGATCTCGGCCGCTCCGTGGGGTTCGGCCGGCATTCTCCCCATTTCCTGGGCGTACGTACGGCTGATGGGCGGTGAAGGCCTGAAGCGGGCGACGCAGGTCGCCGTACTCGCCGCCAACTACATCGCCAAGCGCCTCGAACCGCACTACCCGATCCTGTACAACGGCCCGGCAGGGCTGGTCGCACACGAGTGCATCGTGGATCTGCGGCCCATCTCCAAGGCCACCGGCGTCACCGTCGACGACATCGCCAAGCGCCTGATCGACTACGGTTTCCACTCGCCGACCATGTCGTTCCCGGTCGCCGGGACGCTGATGATCGAGCCGACCGAGAGCGAGAACCTCGCGGAGCTCGACCGCTTCTGCGACACGATGATCGCCATTCGCGGCGAGGTCGAGAAGGTGGCCTCCGGGGAGTGGAGCGCGGACGACAACCCGCTGAGCAACGCTCCGCACACCGCGGCGATGCTGGGCGGGGAGTGGAAGCACGGCTACAGCCGTGAGGTGGCGGTCTTCCCGGCCGGTGTCTCGGCCGCCGACAAGTACTGGCCGCCGGTGCGCCGGATCGATGGCGCCTTCGGCGACCGTAACCTCGTCTGCTCCTGCCCTCCGCTGGACGAATACGACAACTGAGGCGTGAGCGGCAGGGCGTGACGCGGGCATGCGTCGGGGCCGGTGCGGAGTTCTCTCCGGGCCGGCCCCACTTCGTACCGGCCGGGGTCAGGCGGCCTTCATCACCCGGCCGGTCACCAGGGGCCGGTGCGGGGCGATGATCTGCCCGTCCGGGAGCAGCTCACCGGTGTCCTCGAAGAGCAGGACGCCGTTGCACAGCAGGCTCCAGCCCTGTTCCGGGTGGTGTGCCGTCAGACGGGCGGCTTCCCGGTCGGCTGAGTCGGCGGTCGGACATGGTGGCTGGTGCTGGCACATGGCTGGGTTCTTTCGCTGCGTTGTAGTGAATGTCCTGCGGCTTGACGAGGTGTTCATGGCCGCCCCCCCGTATCGATCGGTCCGGTCCCAGTGTTGCCCCACGGGCGTCAATCCGCAGGGATTTCGCAGCAGCACTTCTCCTTACTCCGAGGACGCGTCACCCGGCCGGACGGTTCACCGCGACTGCACTGTCACTTCGGGTGGTTCGGGGTGGCCGGACCGGGCTAGTCCGGATGGGCCGGATGTGCGCCGCGCAGCGCTGTGCCCCACTACCGGAGACGGTGGCGGGGCACAGCGCTGTGGTGTGAGGTGCGGCCGCTGTCAGGCCGGCGATCCGAGCAGGGGGCCGGGGCCCGGGGTGATGCGCAGCGTCATCACGCGGAGCAGATCGGCGACCCGGTGCGGGCGGTGGGCCGCGATTCCCGGCGGGGCGGGAGCCAGCGGTACCAGGAGATCAGCGGGGGCGAGTGCGCCACCGGCCGCGTCTGCATCGGCGTCGCCGTGCAGCCACAGCGCCAGCATGTAGAGCTCAGGAATGGACAGCAGCCGTGGCTGGTAATGCGGTGTCACCGTCTCGGCCTGGCGCAGGGCGAGTTCGGTCGAGGCGATGTACGGGCCCTCGAAGAAGTGCGAGAAGGTCCAGCCGTCCGGAGTGAGCATGGTGTCCGCCGCGGCGACCGCCTGCTCCGAGCTGCGGATCACGAACCGCCACGCGGCGAGCCGGGTGCTGGGCGCGAGCCCGCTCGGACCGATCCGCTCCAGTACATGGACGGGGAGCGGGAGTTCGGGGCTCAGTGGCCCCTGGGTGGATCGGAGAGCCGGTGTGCGGGCCTCGCGGACTGCGGTGGGTGAACCGAGTGCCGCGAGAACGCTGCGGAGAGCGGGCGCGGGGGCCGGGGGAACAAGCAGCGGCATAGTGGGTCGCCTCTCACTTCGGAGACACGGTGATGCGTGGGCGGGTGCAGACGGCGCTGTCGGCGGGCGGGGCCAGAGGGGGCCGGTGACTGGGCCGGTGCGTCAACTCTCTGCCTCGTCCGCGAAGTTTATACGACACGTGTTCAAGCAGTGATTCCACTAGCCGTCGCAGGTATTGCCGACAAGGCGGTATCAAGACTTTATTATGCGGAGATTACGCTGATTCGTCGTCGGCGGCGCAGTCACCGCCAGGGATTTTTCCCTCGACGCGGTCGGCCGAAACGTGTCGGTGTTTTCGTCGCACGCCCGGCGATGGAAACTGCGAACTGCGCCATGCCGACGGAATGTGCCCCGGAGGACCGCCCTCAGATTACTCGGTGCGCGGCGATCGCGGGGCGTTATGGATCACCCGACCTGGGCATTATCGACCGTGACGCGAGCGGCCTGGGCCGCGGGCCGCCCACTCGAGGGAGGGACGCTTCGATGGGGGAGAAGGTCGTGGCGGGCGCCTTTGATCTGTCCGATCCGCACAGGTACCGGAGGAAGCTCCACCAGTGCCTGGAGGGACTGGAGAGGCTCCTGGCGGAGCGGAGGTTCGACCGCCCCCGCAACCTCATGGGCATGGAGATCGAACTGAATCTGGCGGGCGCCGACGGTCTGCCGAAGATGATGAATGGGGAGGTGCTCCCGCGCATCGCGAGCCGTGATTTCCAGACCGAACTCGGGATGTTCAATCTGGAAGTGAACATAGTCCCGCACCACCTGGACGGACGCGTTTTCGATCAGCTGGCCGAAGAGCTCAGGACCGGCCTCGGATATGCTCACCGGAAGGCAGGCGAGGTCGATGCCGGGATCATGATGATCGGAATTCTGCCCACCCTTGGGCATGCGGACGTCGCTGCGGCGAACCTCTCGGACGCGGACCGCTACACACTGCTGAACGATCAAATGGTGGCTGCGCGGGGAGAGGATTTCTCCCTCGATATACACGGCGTGGAGCGATTGGTCTGCACCTCCTCCTCGATCACCCCCGAGGCCGCCTGCACGTCGGTTCAGCTGCATCTGCAGGTGACGCCGGGGCGCTTCGCGGCTGTATGGAACGCGGCGCAGGCCGTCGCCGGGGTCCAGATCGCCCTCGGCGCCAACTCCCCCTTCCTGTTCGGCAGGGAGCTGTGGCGGGAGTCGCGGCCGCCGCTCTTCCAGCAGGCCACGGACACCAGACCGCCCGAACTCCGGAACCAGGGGGTGCGGCCCAGGACCTGGTTCGGCGAGCGGTGGATCGGCTCGGCGTACGAGCTCTTCGAGGAGAACCTGCGCTACTTCCCCCCACTTCTGCCGATCTGCGACGAGGAGGAACCGCTGCGGGTGCTCGACGGGGGCGGGGCGCCGCAGTTGCAGGAGCTGGTGCTCCACAACGGCACGGTCTACCGCTGGAACCGGCCCGTGTACGGCCTGGCCGACGGCGTACCCCATCTGCGGGTGGAGAACCGGGTCCTGCCCGCCGGCCCCACCATCACCGATGTGATAGCCAATGCCGCGCTCTACTACGGGCTCGTGCGGGCGCTCGCCGAGGAGTCCCGTCCGGTGTGGACCAGGCTGCCGTTCGCAGCGGCGGCCGAGAATTTTGACGCCGCGTGCCGGCACGGCATCGACGCGGAGCTGATCTGGCCGCGTCCGGGCCGGTCGGGCGGCCTGACACGGGTGCCGGCTGTCGAGCTCGTACGGGACGAACTGCTGCCGCTGGCTGCCGCGGGGCTCGATGCCTGGAACATCGAGCCCGCGGACCGGGACCGCTATCTCGGGGTCATCGAGGAGCGCTGCAGGCTACGGGTGAACGGGGCGTCCTGGCAGGTGGACACCTACCACCGGACTCGGGAGACCGGGCTCGAACGGCATGCCGCACTGGCCGCGACCACCCGCCGGTACGCCGAACTGATGCACAGCGGCGAGCCCGTGCACAGCTGGCCGACGGGTGTCCCTGCGCCGTGATCCCGTCGTGCGGGCGCCGTCGTGACGGGCAGTCGTTGTGGCGGGCGTCGGCGGGCCGCCGTCGCTCCCGGCATACGTCGTCCGCCGTTGTTCCCGTCCGCGCGGAGGGCTACTCCTGGGCGGCGTGGCTGCTCTGCCCAGCCGTCATGACGGCCTGCAGAATCACGGCTTGGATATCCGCAGGGTCGGTGACCTGGTAGCCCCCGCCGCCGGTCACCTTCGCTATCTCGTTCACCTCGTCGCGGGGGGGGGGGGGGCCCGCCCCCCAGGGGAGGGGGGCGGGCGGGCGCGCCCGGGGGGCGGAACGCG
>NZ_JBHVFF010000187.1:0-16949 GCF_042801895.1 Streptomyces sp. NPDC057543
GTCGCGTCACGCGACCGGGCCGAAGCGGTGTCAGGCGGCCGGCAGCGCGCGGCGCCGAGAGTCTCCGTCAGACCCGTGTTCACGACCACCACGGCTCCGGAGATCAGCGCCGCCACCGGTTGCCCCACTGCGTGGACCGCACCCGGGATCCGCGTCCCGCCGGCATCGAGCGATCGCGGCGGCAGTGGAAACGCACCTGGGACTGCCGGGGTCCGGCATTGCCGGAACCCCCGAGTCCGGCGACCATGTGGGCATCTCCGGAGCGGGCGTTACGCGCGTTCCGGACCTCACCCGACCGGAGAATGGAGCGTCCGTCATGGCATGGGTGGTAGGAACGGGCGGGCTCATGGGTCTGCTGGTGATCGCATTGGGGCTCGTGACGCTGCGAACAGGATGGATCCTGCCCACGGCGCGCCGCCACGTCACCAGGCCGCGGCTCCACGGCCTCGGTGCCCTGCTGACGGGCATGTGTCCGGTGCTCGGGGGCCTCTTCTACTTCCGGATCCTGCCGAACGTCTCCTGGGAGATCCGATTCTTCGGCGGAAACGCCTTCTTGTTCGCCGGTCTCCTCCTGATCGCCGCCGGCCAGCTGATGCCGCGCCGCCGCGGCCCGCACCCGGACCGCACCGATCCCTCAGGCGTATGATCCGGAACTCCCGCTCGACCGCGAGTATGAACCCTCGTGAAGGCGGTGCCGGGGTGGACCGGCCCGGACACGCCGACGGCGCGTGACTGCGAGAAAAAAGACCGGCCTGCAGCTGACCGGGCACGCCCGCGCGATGGCTGTATACGCCCAGCGGCACACCACACAGCTGTTGGCCTACAGTCCGCGATCACGCCACCGCGCCGACCATGAACCCACCACTGCCCGGAGCCGGTGCGGGCCCACGGGCCGCTGTCCCGTCAGGCAGTCGGCACTGCGCGGCGCGGTGCGCGGCGCCGAAGGGTCTCCGCCAGCCCCGTGTTCACGACCACCACGCCCCCGAAGATCACCGCCGTCACCGGATGCCCCACCGCGTGGACCGCGTACACACCACCGCCGAGCACCACCGCCTTGACTAGCAGAACCCCCACGAGAGGCGGCCGGAAACGGGCGCGCGGGGCGGCGAACAGCCACCAGATCACGACCGCCGCGCCCGGCGCCCCGATCCCGAGCAGCAGCCGGGCGACCGTGCCGTCCCCCGTGTCGAATCCCCACCAGCCGAGCGCGCCCAGCGCCGCCAACTCGACGAGAAACGCCGCGACTTCATTGACCATGAACCAGATCCGCCCGTCCGGGGCGGCGGACATGCCGTGGCCTTCGCTCGTCATCGGTGGGGAACTCCTCTTCGTGCGCGGTGGAAACCATCGTGGCACGTCCGACCGGTGTGACTCATGCACTCCACATCGACAGCCGCACCGTCCGTCGAAGGCGTTGCTTCGGTGACGTCTCGACGACGCCGGACGCCGGGTCGGCATGTGCCGGACGCGCCGCCCGCTCGTTCCGTCGTCCGCCGAGGAATCGCGGTCAGCGGTCGGCCCGTTGGTCGATGCCCGCGTCATCGGGGGGCCCTGGAGCGTCCAGGACGGAGGTCTCCACCTCGCCGACGCCCCACCCGTACGCCAGTTTGTGCACCTCCAGCACGAAGAAGGAGTCCGTGGTGACGATCCCGTCGATCAGGTGGAGGCGCCGCGTCACCAGGTCGGTGAAGTGGTCGGTGTCCCGGCAGATCACCTCGGCCATGACGTCGAACCGCCCCGCAGTCATGATCACGTACGCGGTCTCGGGGAGCTCCCGCAGCGCCCGGCAGACCATCTGGGCCATGCCGGGCCGCACCCGGATGCCGATCATCGCCATGCGGTCGAAACCGATGGTCAGCGGGTTGGCGATGCCGACGATCTGCAGGATGCCCGCATCCTGCAGCCGCTGCACCCGATAGCGGACGGAGGACGCCGGGATACCCACGTCCGAGGCGATCAGACTGTAGGCGCGGCGTCCGTCCGTCTGCAGGATGGCGATGATGCGCCGGTCGATGTCGTCGAGCGGGCTCGCGGGGGACATACGGCTGCTCCGGAGGTCGCGTCCAGGGGACCGGCCCGCACCGGTGGCCGCGCCCTTGATCCAGGAACGGCCACCGGGTCCGGTCGGTTCAGGGTACGGAGCCCCTGCGGGCGCGCCTGTCACAGGCCGTTCAGACGCTCATGACACCCGTACGCAAGTCGGACATGTCGAGCAGGGTGTGCTTGCCGCCGATGCGGCCCCAGCCGGTGCCGCGGCTGCCCGCCCCGCCGAACGGCATGTTGATGTCCCAGAAGCACGTGCTGTCGTTGACCACGACCTGACCGACGGCCATCTCCTCGACGAACCGGTACGCGGCGGCCATGCTCCGGGTGAAGACCGCGCCCTGGAGACCGAGCTTGTCGTCGTTGGCGATTCGCAGCAACTCGTCGTCGGAGCCGCCGGTGATGATCGGGACGACCGGGCCGAAGGACTCCTCGCGGGAGAGGAGGCTGTCCTCGGGCACGCCGTCCACCACGGTGAACTCGTAGTAGAGGCCGGTCGGCTGCCCGGCGCGGCGCTGCCCGCCGAGCAGGATCTGTGCGCCGTGCTCCCGCGCGTCCGCCATGTGCCGGTCCATCTTGGCCGCGACACCCTCGTTGTTGAGCGGGCCGAGGTTCGTCGCCGCGTCGAACGGGTCACCGAGCACGACGTCCTCGGCGGCACGGAGTACGGCCGCCACGAAGTCGTCGTGCGCGTCGGCGTGGACGACCACCCGCTCCGTGGCACAGCACACCTGCCCGGAACACAGGTACGCGCCGTACACCGCGGCGCGGGCCGCCGCGTCCAGGTCGGCGTCGGCGAGCACCACCAGCGGGCCGTTGCCCGAGCACTCCATGATGGAGCGCTTGAGGCCGGCGGCGGCCGCGATCTTCGCGCCGGTCGCCGAGGAGCCGATGAAGCCGATGGCATCGATGCCGGGATGGCGCACCAGCATGTCCCCGGCCGTGCCCTCGCCGGGCAGGACGTTGACCAGGCCCGCGGGAACCCCCGCCTCGACCATCGCCTCCATGGCCTTCAGCACGGTAAGGGGGGTGTTCGACGGCGGCTTGACGACGTGCGCGTTTCCGGTGGCCAGACCGGGGGCGACGAACTCGGCGAGCATCAGCAGCGGGAAGTTCCAGGGGGTGATGATGCCCCAGGTGCCGACGGGCCGGTAGAAGGTCCACATCCGCTTGGTGTTGTCGGTGGACGGCATCGTCTCGCCGTGCAGGCGCACCGCGTCCTCGGCGTGCAGATGGAACAGCTGCGCCGCCTCCTCGACGTCGGCGACCGACTCGGCGAGCGGCTTGCCCTGCTCCAGCGTCTGCAGGCGGGCCAGCTCCTCCACCCGGGCGGACAGCGCGTCGCCGACGCGGTGACAGATCTCCGCCCGCTTCCAGACGTTGACCTTCGCCCAGGCTGCCTGCGCCTCGTTGGCGGCCTTGACGGCGGCGTCGAGGTCCGTGGCGGTGGGGAGCGGGATCGTACCGATGTGCGCGCCGGTGGCCGGACTGATGACGTCGTAGGTCTCGGTACCGGTGCTGTCGGCGTAGCCGCCGTTGATGAAGAACGGATGCACGGCAGACATGGGTGCCCTTCTGATCTGGCGCCGGGAGAGCGCGAGGGAAGTGACGCTCCTCACCATCGGTTGGGCAATCGAAGGCTGTCAATGGGGCTGAATCAACAATCTCAAGGCTGATCCACTGCTGAATGAGCAGGTTCAATCCATTGACATGGCGAAATCGTCAGCTCTACGGTGCGTGGCTCAAAGGCTGTCGCTCTTCGCCCGACGCTCCACGCGCTCTGCCTCTGCTTGCGGTCCGATGCTCTCTGTCCGAAGCTCCTCGCGCGCTGTCCGAAGCCCCGTGCTCTCCGCCTGAAGCCCCCGCTCTCCGTCTGAAGGGGACACCCATGTCCGAGCAACCTGCCCTTCCCAAGAAGATGCGCTGGTACGACGGGTTCGCGATGTCGTTGACCATGCCGGCGGCGCTGATCGCATCGCTGGGGGCCTCCATCGGAGGGCTCGGCGCGTGGGGCGCGATCGCCCTGTGGACGGTGTCGATGGTGCTGGCCACCGCCACCAACTGGATCTACACCGAGATGGCCGCGATGTTCCCCGAGTCGTCGGGCGGTATCGCGCACTACGCCACCGAGGGCTGGCGCAGCCGGGTCCCTGCCGTCGGCGCCCTGGCCGGCATCGGCTACTGGCTTCCCTGGACCACCGCGCTCTCGGTGTACGCGGGAATCATCGGCTCCCTGGTGCAGGCGCAGTGGTTCCCCGACCAGAACTGGACGCTCGACCTCGGGGTGGCGGAGCTGAGCCTGCCGATCGTGGTGGGTCTCGTCGTCATGGCGCTGCTGTACGGGGCGGCGATGTACGGCCTGCACGCGGCGATGTGGGTGGTCTACGTGACCGGCGGGGTGCTGCTGATCCCGCTCGCCGTCTTCATCGTGGGACCGTTCATCTCCGGCGACTGGAGCACGGCCGGGCTGCACTGGAACCTGCACGGCATGAGCGGACTCCGCGAGGCCCTGGTGTGGCTGTACATCATGGCCTGGACCTCGTTCGGCGTCGAGGTGTGCGCGACCTTCGCCCCCGAGTACAAGGAGACCGTGCGGGACACTTCCCGGGCGTTGCGCGCGGGCGTGCTGTTCTGCCTCGGCATCTTCATCCTGCTGCCGCTGGCGCTCTCCGGATACGTCGGGGAGAAGGCGATCGGCGACGACCCGACCGCGTTCTACGTCGGGGCCTTCCACAACCTGGTCGGCGGGGCCGCCGACCTGATGATCGTCTTCCTGATCGCGTCGCTGCTGCTCATCATGATCACCGGGCTGGCCGACGGCTCACGGGTGTTGTACGACATGGGGCGGCAGGGCGTCACGGTCCGTCAGGTCGGCGTGCTCAACCGGCGCGGCGTACCGGCTCGCGCGCTCACCGTCGCCCTGATACTCAACGTGGTCGTGCTGGTGGTGCTCAAGACCCCGCTGGCGATCATCGTCACCGGCAACCTGGGCTACGTCCTCACCCACATCCTGGCGATCTCCGGTTTCGCCCTGCTCCGCCGGGACCGGCCCGATCTGGCACGTCCGATCCGGCTCCCGAACTTCTTCGTGCCGCTGGCCTGGGTCCTGACCGCGCTGCTGGGCGTCATCCTGGTCGTCGGCGCCACCGGCTTCGCGATCACCGGATACGGCGGCTACAAGGAACTCGCCATCGCACTCGGCGTGATGGCCGTTTCGGTCCTGCTGTGGGAGTACCGCCGCCGCGTCCAGGACCGCGACGCCCCGGCACCCGCCGACGGGTCCGCGGCCGACGACGAGGCGGAGGAAACTCCCCGCGTCTGAGCAGTCCGGTGCCTGAACGAGTCGGCAGGGTACGCGACCGGCGCGCCCTGGAGCCTCACCACCGGGAGGCATCCCGCTGCCGGTTGTGGCCCCGGACCACCCTCCGGGGCCACTCACCGAAGGTCCGACGGTGCGCACGATCAGCACACCCGCCACCGGCCACAAGGGGCAGCCCTGTGCGCGGAATTCCATCCGCACGCTCACGCCAACCCACCACGGTGGGTACACACCCTCGCTGTGGCACAGGGCCGGTGGTTGTCACCGGATCGGCACACTACTCGTCACCAGGGGAGCACCGACGAAAGGCCGGGGCTCATTCGCCGTCGGCCGGTGCCACCCCGATCGGGCACGAGACACCTGTCCCGCCGATCCCGCAGTAGCCCGCCGGGTTCTTGTCCAGGTACTGCTGGTGGTATGCCTCGGCCGGCCAGAACGTGCGGCCCTCCGCCGAGAGGATCTCCGTGGTGATCTCACCGAAGCCGGAGTCCGTGAGGACCCTCTGGTACGCCTCGCGGGAGGCCGCCACCGCTGCCGCCTGCTCGGGGGAGTGGGTGTAGATCGCCGAGCGGTACTGCGTGCCGACGTCATTGCCCTGGCGGAAGCCCTGGGTCGGGTCGTGGGACTCCCAGAACAGCTTCAGCAAATCGGCGTACGAGACGGTCTTCGGGTCGAAGACGACCCGGACCGCTTCCGTGTGGCCGGTCAGGCCCGAGCAGACCTCTTCGTACGCGGGGTTCTCCGTGTAGCCGCCCTGGTAGCCGACGAGCGTCGTCCAGACGCCGTCCGTCTGCCAGAACTTGCGCTCGGCGCCCCAGAAGCAGCCCAGCGCGAAGTCCGCAACCTCCAGGCCCTCCGGGTACGGGCCCAGCAGCGGGTTGCCCAGGACCGTGTGGCGGGACGGGACGGTGAATTCGGGGGTGGGGCGGCCCTTCAGGGCCTCCTCGGGGGTGGGGAGCTGGGGGGTACGGCGGTGCAGGAACATGCGTGGGCTCCTCCGGGGACTGGGTTTACGGTCCGTACAACGCGGTGCGGGGGCCGGAGATTCCGGCGCCCGTACCGCGTGCGTGACGGTCAGTCGCCGTTCGCCTCCACGACCTGCAGGGCGCTGTAGTCGCGGCAGTGGACGTAGAACTTCTTCGGATCCCTGAAGTACGACCACGGGGCGTCGGCGTCGAAATGGCCGTCGATCGCCCGGAACTGCTCCACCGCCGCCTCGTACCGGTCCTGCCAGTACAGCGTCCAGGCGAGCATGTGGCGGGCCCGGAGGATCCGCCGGTCTGCGGGGTCGGCCGCCGCGGCGGCTGCCACGTCGATCAGGCAGGCGTCGACCGCGGCGATCAGCTCCGGGCTCTTGTAGTACACGTCCCGGTCCGTTTTCGAGCTGCTCCGCTCCTGCTTGAACGCGGCGTACAGCGGGAGCAGCGAGAGCAGTCGGCCGGGGGCGCCCAGCCGCGCCGCCTCGCGTGCGAAACACTCGGCCGGCTCGTGCGAGCGGCGCCATGTGTGGCACCAGTACCGGAGCACCGCGTCGTGGGCCGCGAGGTGGGGCGCGTCGCGCTCGACGACCTCCGCCCACAGGGCACGGCACTCGTCGGGTTCGTAGCCGAGGCCCAGGGCGCAGGGGATCTCGGCGATGTACGGACACGGGTCGTCGCCCGCCAGCGCCTGGGCCTCGTGGCATGCCTCGCGGGCCCTGACCATCACCTGGTGGAAGACGGAGGACTGCTCCCACGTGGGGTGCTGCGTCGGGTTCGTACCGTGGACCTGCGCGGCCACGCCGGTCAACGCACCGGCGTGCACGAGGGCCGCACCCGCGTCCTTCGGCCGCGCGGCGCGCCAGGCCAGCAGCCAGGCGTCGTCGGCCGCGGCCTCGTCCTGGAGGACGGCGGCGCGCCGGTAGCGCTCGTGCCAGTGGCGGCCCGCTTCGTCGAGGAAGGCGGCGCCCGCCTTCCAGTCGCCGGAGCGGACGGCGGCGCGTATCTCCCCGTCGTGCGGGTCGGGGGAGCATGCCTCCGCGGTGTTGAGCTTGTCGGCCGGTACCAGGCCGAGTGCCGCGGCGGCCTCTGCCGGGCCGGGAGTGCTCTTTGCGGTCTGCGGCGGCTTCTTCCGGGCCTTCGTCCAGAGGTACCCGCACAGAGCGGCGGCCGACAGGAGCAGCAGGGGGGTCATGGAAGGTTCCGGTCCGGTTCGGAAGCGGGTACGGCGGTCAGGGGGTGAGCAGTTCGCGCAGCGGCTTCGTGTCCGGGACATCCGCCACCGCCGCGTCCAGCGCCGCCGGGAGCATCTCCTCGTGGCCCTGCGGCAGCTCCAGTGACGTGCCGTTGTCGATCCAGGACAGTCGCCAGTGGGCCCGTCCCTGCCGCACGTACTCGCTCTTGACCAGTTGCCTCAGCTGGTCGCGCAGCTTGGGCCTGGCGAACTCGCGGGCCGCGCGTCCGGTCGCCGCTCGGGCCTCGTCGGATTTGGGGAGGCGGTCGGCGATCTGCCACTGTGCGCCCGCGTCGAGCGCGTCGAGCGCGTCGGTCACCGAGCCGTCGGTGCCGGTCACTTCGGCGACCGCCGTCCTCAACTTCTGCGTCGACCGCTTCCCGTACGTCGTCATCGACTCGTGCACCAGGTCCGGCCAGTCGACCCGGCGCAGCCGCAGCATCTCCGGTGTCAGCACCTGCTCCTCGACAGCGGCCAGCGTGCGCTCGGTGTCGACGAGCAGGCCCAGGGCCGGTTCCACGGTCTCCGACGCGCGTTCGTCGTCCGGCAGCTCCTCGATCCGGGTGATGCGTTCCATGATCTGCGGATCCGCGTATGGGTCCACTTCGTACAACAGGGAGTCGCGGTACTCGTCCAGCTCGTCGCCGCGCGCGGCCAGCACATGCCGTAGACCGCCGAGGACCTGGCCGGGCGGGGGCAGCATCCCGGCCCCCACACCGAGCGTGGCGTAGGTGTCCATGTAGTCCTCGTGCATGTCGAGGAGGACCAAGGTTTCGCGCAGTGCGGACGCGGTTACGTCACGGCCTGCGATCCGCACCGCGACGTCGTCGGCCGCGAACTCCGCGCAGCGGGTGTCGGACAGCGTGACGCGCCTGGAGAAGGTCTCGTACCGCCGGTACAGCGCCGCCATCGTACGGAGCGAGGTACCGGCGTCGCTCGGGTCGATCTTCTTGGCCTCCTTGCCCTTGGCGAGCGCCTTGGCGGCCTTCTTCTTCTGGCGTGCCCGCTCCGTGGCGACGGCCTTGCCCACCCACTCCTGGAAGTGGGTGATGGTGCGGGTGGTCTGGATCCGGCCGCGCGTGTTGATCGCGGTGAGGCGGGTGTCGGAGTTGGCGAAGTGGCCCAGCTCGTGCGCGAGCACGGAACGCAGCTGGGCCTCGGACATTCCGGTCATCAGCGGCAGTCCGACGTGGAGCCTGCGCCGGCCGGCGACCAGGCCGAGGAACCTGGTGTCCTCGACGGCTGAGGCGTTCACCTGGTCGGTGAGCACGATCTCGTCGGGTGCGCGGGTGCCGACCCGGTCGGCAAGGTCGCGGACCGTGGCCCAGAGCCGGGGTTCCCGGGTGTCGTCGACGTGCAGTCCGTGCACATCGTCGTTCTTCGGTATGCGTAGCACGAACATGCCTCGCACGATCGGGAGCGCCAGCGGGGAGGTGCGCGCGAGAACCATCACGGCGATGGGAATCCACGTCCAGCGGAACGCGGCCCAGTCGAGGACGCAGAGTGCGGCGAGCAGGAGGATGCCCAGCAGGTAGAAGCCGGCGAACAGAACAACGGCGCGGACGGCACGCAGAGTTGGGTCCATCGGGAGGATTCCCCCACGGGAAGGGGACGGCGGTGGTGGTGCGCGTGGCGAATCGGAGTATGTCGCCTCGCGGACGGGCGCGGCAACGCGTTAACGGGGGCAGCTGGTGACCGGGGCCGCGCTGCCCCCGGTCGTCACTCGGGGAACGGGTGCCGGGCGCCGGGTCGCACGGCTACCGCGGCAGTGTCGCCGGGCTGCCGCCGTTCGCCTCGTAGCCGGCGACGGCGAGGGCCCGGTAGACCGTGTATTCGGCGGCCGGGTCGGGGCTCTGGGTCCATGGCAGGGCGCCCACGTGGCCGTCGATGTGGACGAACTGGTTCATCGCCTCCGACCAGCGCTCCATCCGGACGAGGAAGAGGACCAGCAGATGCCGGACGTGGGCGAGCATCGGGTCGTCCGCACGGGCCGCGTGCACCGCGAACAGAGCGCCCTCGACCGCCTTCGTCACCACCGCGCTGCGGTAGAAGCCCTGCACGAGATTGACCTCGGGCAGATGCTCGTACACCGCGAAGAGCGGCAGCGCGGCCAGCAGGGAGCCCTGCGGGGCGCGGGCGGCGGCCGTGGTGGCGAAGCGGTCGGCCGCCTCGCGGGAGCCGTGCCACTTCTCGCACCAGTAGTGCAGCGCGGCGATGTGCGCGCCCATGTGGGCCGGGGCCCGGTCGATCACCTTCGCCCAGAGCCGGTCGAACTCCTCGTGGGAGTAGCCGAGTCCGCGGGAGACGGCCAGTTCGACGATGTACGGGACCGGGTCGCCGGGCGCCAGCAGTGCCGCCTCGCCGCAGACCGTGCGGGCCTCCTCCAGGATGATCCGGAAGTCGTCCGTCCCCGCGGTCGACGAGCGCCACGCCTGCTGCACCAGGAACTCGGCGTGCACCGCCGCGCCGCCCGCGTCCTTCGGCGCCTCGGCCCGCCACGTGCGCAGCCACGCACCGCCGACACCGGGCTGCTGCGCCAGTTCCAGCGAGGCGGCACCGGCGAACGCCTGCACCCGCTGCCATCGCACCTCGCCCTCCTTGGGCGTACCGGCCAGCAACTGCGAGGCCGCCCGCCAGTCCTGGGAGCGCTGCACGACGTCGAGCACGTCGAGGAGATCCTGGTCCGGGCCCGGCAGCCGGATGTCCAGCTCCTCCTGGCGGGCGAAGCCGTACGTGTCCGGGTCGGCGGCGTCCGGCGAACCGGGCAGGACCTGGCGGATACCGCCGCGGCGGCGCAGCACGAAGGGGCCGATGACCGCGGCGAGCATGCACAGCGCGATCAGGAACCAGAGAATCTCCATGCCCCCATTGTCACCGGACGGCCCGGTAGCCCGGTGGGCGCCCTCGCGACGAACTACGCTCGGGCCCCATGAGCGACCAGCACAGCTTCGAGACTCTCGCGATCCACGCGGGAAACACCGCCGATCCCCTCACCGGCGCCGTTGTTCCGCCCATTTATCAGGTGTCCACCTACAAGCAGGACGGTGTGGGCGGACTGCGCGGCGGCTACGAGTACAGCCGCAGCGCCAACCCGACCCGTACCGCCCTGGAGGACAATCTCGCGGCCCTGGAGGGCGGCCGTCGCGGGCTGGCCTTCGCCTCCGGACTCGCCGCCGAGGACTGCCTGCTCCGTACGCTGCTCACCCCCGGCGACCACGTGGTCATCCCGAACGACGCCTACGGCGGCACGTTCCGGCTGTTCGCGAAGGTCGTCTCGCGGTGGGGTGTGGACTTCTCCGTAGCCGACACCTCGGACGTGGCGTCGGTACGGGCGGCGATCACCCCGCGCACCAAGGCGATCTGGGTGGAGACCCCGTCCAACCCGCTGCTCGGCATCACCGACATCGCCGCGATCGCCGGAGTGGCCCGTGCGGCGGGTGTGCGACTGGTCGTCGACAACACCTTCGCCAGCCCCTACCTCCAGCAGCCCCTTGCCCTGGGGGCCGATGTGGTGGTGCACTCCACCACCAAGTACATGGGCGGCCACTCGGACGTCGTCGGCGGCGCGCTGATCGTCAACGATCCGGAACTGGCCGAGGAGTTGGCGTACCACCAGAACGCGATGGGTGCGGTCGCCGGACCGTTCGACGCCTGGCTGGTGCTGCGCGGCATCAAGACCCTCGCGGTCCGTATGGACCGGCACAGCGAGAACGCGACCAAGATCGCCGATCTGCTGACCCGGCACCCCAAGGTCACCCAGGTCCTCTACCCGGGGCTGCCCGAGCACCCGGGCCACGAGATCGCCGCCAAGCAGATGAAGGCCTTCGGCGGCATGGTGTCCTTCCGGGTCGTGGGCGGAGAGGAGGCGGCGGTCCACGTCTGCAACCGGGCGAAGCTGTTCACCCTCGGTGAGTCGCTGGGTGGCGTCGAGTCGCTTGTTGAGCATCCGGGCCGCATGACGCATGCCTCGGCGGCGGGGTCCCCGCTGGAGGTGCCGGCCGACCTCGTCCGGCTCTCCGTCGGCATCGAGTCCGTCGACGACCTGATCGCGGATCTGACGCAGGCGCTCGGATAGGGACTGTCCGGCGGATCGGGGCCGCGCGCCACCGTCAGGCCCGGCCCGCCCGTCGTCCGGCGCTGCGTCCAGCGATGCCCGGCCCCCGTTCGGGCGGCACCAGGCCGGGCACGGACTCGGGCTCAGGTGTTCTCGTCGTCCAGTGATGCCCGGATCTGTTCGCGCAGTTCCGCTCCAGCGATGCCCGGCCCCCGTTCGCGCGGCACCAGGCCGGGTCCGGGCTCAGGTGTTCTCGTCGTCCAGCGATGCCCGGATCTGTTCGCGCAGTTCCGGGCTGTCGGTGTGCTCGTGGACGGAGACCGCGTGTTCCGCCGCGGCCCGTACGACTTCCTCTTCCTCGCCCGAGATGGTGAGTGAGCAGTTCGTGACGCTCGGATACTTGCGGCAGTCGGCGACTTTCCTGGTCATCACAGGCTCCTCGGCCGGTTCCCATGGCGTCCCGTTCCAGGATAGTTCGGCGGGTCGCCGGGGACCTGCCCTCACCAGCCGTCCAGTGGCGGCGTCGTCTCGGCGGGCGGCACCTGCCACGGCTGGGCCGTCACCGCCCACACCGCGAACGCGACCACCGCGGCGCATGCCAGCAGCAGCATCAGCCGGTGGGCGAAGCGCCGTCGGCGCAGCAGGCGGGCGCCGCGTTCGGCCGCCCGCTGTGCGAGATCGCCGGGGACCTGCGGGTGCGGACCGTCCAGCATGTGCCGGACCTCGTCCTCCCCGCCGCGGCTCACGGCGCGGCCTCCATGGGCCGATGCCACCCGCGCCGCGCCGTGGGGCGGCGGGTGCCGCGCATCGTGGCCACCGAGCGGTTGCAGATCGCCCGGACCCGGTCCACCGGAAGCCCCAGCAGCGCCGCGGCCTGCTCCTCCGCGACTCCTTCGTGCAGCCGGAGCACGAGGATCAGGCGTTCCTGCGGCGTCAGCCGGTCCAGCGGACCGCCGCGCGGCCGGTGGTGCCGCCAGACCTCGTGGGCGAACCGGACAGCCAGCTCCCGCCGGGTGCGGTCGTACGGGTCCTCGCCGCGCAGCCGTTCCCATTGCGCGTAGGTGCGTGCCAGTGCGGCCGTGAGCATCCGCTGGGCCCGGGGGTTCGCCCCGGGCGGCCGCAGGGGTTCGGCGGTGAGCAGCGTGGCCGTGTGCAGCAGTCGGCCGGCCGCGCCCGCCACGAAGGCCTCGAACTCCTGGGCGCGGCGCCGCTCCCGGCCCGCCTGGCGCTCTCGCACGGTCCTCATCCGAGCCTTTGCGGGGGCGCCTGGTCAAGAGGCGTGCGCGCGGCAGCCCGTTCAGCGGCTCCGGGCGTGGCCGGCTTCCGCTGTCCCGTTCATCCGGTCCGGGGAGCGTTGTGCGAGGTCTGCCGGGCGGCCAGTGCCGTGTTGAACCGGGTGAGCAGCGTGCAGAACGTCTCGCGCTGCTCGGGTGTCCAGTCGTCCGTCACCTGCGTCATGAGTTCGCGGCGGGAAGCGCGGACCTCCTCCAGCCGTGCCTGGCCGCGCGGCGACAGCTGGAGCACGACGGCCCGGCCGTCCTCCGGGTGCGAGGTGCGCTTGACCAGGCCGGTGTCGACGAGCGGCGCGACCTGCCGGGTCACGGTCGAGGAGTCGATTCCCATGCCCGCGGCCAGCGCCTTGACGCCCATCGGGCCTTCCCGGTCCAGCCGGTTGAGCAGCAGGTAGGCGGCACGGTCCATGGAATTGCGCACCTGGCCGACACCGCCGAGGCGGGTCTGCTCGGCACGGCGGGCGAATACCGCGACCTGGTGCTGCAGCGCATCGAGGACGTGGTCGGAACCCGTGGATTCGGGGGTGGCGCCCCCGGAAGGAGACGCAGCTGTCGTCATGTCCTGAGGGGGCATGGCCGGGGGCTCTCTTCGTGCGGTGTCGGATGGGTGGGGGACAGAGTACGCGGCCTCGGTGCAACGCGTACCAGCGCTGCACAAACCTGCGGACAACGGGGCGGGCCGGGATCGTGCGAGGCGTTCGGCACCCCGCCGAGCTGCAAGACTTGCGGTATGAACTTCTCGGCGACCGGCTCTTTTCCCCCGCTGATTCTCGATGACATCCTCGGGGCGCAGAAGATGCTGTCCGGTGTGGCCAGGGTGACCGCCATGGAGGGCAGCCGCCACCTGACGGAGCTTGTCGGCGCGCCGGTCCACTTCAAGTGCGAGAACCTGCAGCGGACCGGTTCGTTCAAACTGCGTGGTGCATACGTACGGATCGCCGGGCTGTCCCCGGTGGAACGGGCGGCCGGAGTCGTGGCCGCGAGCGCCGGAAACCATGCGCAGGGTGTCGCACTCGCGTCTGCGCTGCTCGGCGTACGGTCGACGGTCTTCATGCCGGTCGGGGCGCCGCTGCCGAAGGTGGCCGCCACCCGCCAGTACGGGGCGCAGGTCCGGCTGCACGGCCATGTCGTCGACGAGACGCTGGCCGCCGCCGAGGAGTACGCGCAGGAGACCGGTGCGGTCTTCATCCACCCCTTCGACCACCCGGACATCATCGCGGGACAGGGCACGGTGGGCCTGGAGATCCTCGAACAGTGCCCCGAGGTGCGCACCATCGTCGTCGGGATCGGCGGCGGCGGTCTCGCCGCGGGCATCGCCGTGGCGGTCAAGGCTCTCCGGCCCGATGTGCGCATCGTCGGCGTGCAGGCGGCGGGCGCGGCCTGCTATCCGCCGTCGCTGGCCGCTGGGCATCCGGTGTCGATCGGCTCGCTGAACACGATGGCGGACGGCATCAAGGTGGGTCGCCCCGGTGATGTGCCGTTCGGCCTGGTGAAGGAGCTGGTGGACGAGGTCCGTACGGTCTCCGAGGACGAGCTGTCCAGTGCGCTGCTGCTCTGTCTGGAGCGGGCGAAGCTGGTGGTGGAACCGGCCGGCGTGAGCCCGGTCGCGGCGTTGCTGAGCGATCCGAAGTCGCTGCGCGGGCCGGTGGTCGCGCTGCTGTCGGGCGGCAACGTGGACCCGTTGCTGATGCAGCGCATCCTGACGCACGGTATGGTCGCGGCCGGCCGCTATCTGAGCCTGCGGCTGCGGCTGACCGACCGCCCCGGCGCGCTGGCCACGCTGCTGGCCGTGCTCTCGGTCGTCGACGCCAATGTGCTCGACATCGGCCATGTGCGGACCGACCCCCGGCTCGGGCTCACCGAGGTCGAGGTGGAGCTGCAGCTGGAGACGAAGGGCCCGGAGCACTGCGAGGAGGTCTCCGCGGCGCTGCGTGATGCGGGCTACCTCGTGATGAGCTGACCCCTTGTGTGTCGCGATGTATCGCGTTACGGTGCTGGCGCGCCGCCCGGTAGCCGCGTGCGTGTTCGCCGGATGTGTTCTCCGGGCGCGGAAAGACCGTCAAACCTAGGATCTGTTGAGGAAGTCACCCGAACGCACTGGGGGAATCCCGTATGCCAGGCGCCATCCATGCCGAAGGTCTGGTGAAGACCTTCGGCGACGTAAGAGCACTCGGCGGTGTCGATCTCGATGTGCCGGAAGGCACCGTCCTCGGACTTCTCGGCCCCAACGGCGCAGGCAAGACGACAGCCGTGCGCGTCCTCACGACTCTGCTCAGGCCCGACAGCGGCAGGGCCGTCGTGGCGGGCATCGACGTACTGAAGAATCCCAATGAGGTACGCCGCTCGATCGGCCTCTCCGGCCAGTTCGCCGCCGTCGACGAGTATCTGACCGGCCGCGAGAACCTCCAGATGGTCGGTCAGCTCTACCAGATGAGTGCGCGGGACGCGAAGGCCAGGGCGGGGGAGCTGCTGGAGCGGTTCAACCTCGCCGACGCGGCCGACCGTACGGCCAAGACGTACTCCGGAGGCATGCGCCGTCGCCTCGACCTGGCGGCGGCGCTGGTCGTCTCCCCGCCGGTCATGTTCATGGACGAGCCGACCACCGGCCTCGACCCGCGCAACCGGCAGCAGCTCTGGGAGGTCATCGAGGATCTCGTCGCGGGCGGTACGACGCTGCTGCTGACCACGCAGTACCTGGAGGAGGCCGACCATCTCGCCCACGAGATCTGTGTGATCGACCACGGCCTGGTCATCGCCCGCGGCACCTCCGACCAGCTCAAGGCCCGTACCGGCGGCGAGCGGGTCGAGGTCGTGGTGCACCAGCGCGATCAGATCGACTCGGCCCGCGCCGTCCTCGCCCACCTCGGCAAGGGCGAGGTCACCGTCGTCGAGCACATGCGCAAGCTGACCGTCCCGGTCTCCGGCGGAGCCAAGCTGCTGGCCGAGGTCATCCGCGATCTCGACGCCCGCGGCGTGGAGATCGACGACATCGGACTGCGCCGCCCCACCCTCGACGACGTCTTCCTCTCCCTCACCGGACACGCCGCCGAGGCGGAGACCAACGGCGGGAACGGGAACGAGAACGGGACGGGCACGACCGGCAAGGCCGCCCTGGCCGGTACGGAGGCGGCAGAGTGAGCGCCGTCACCGGAACCACCGGAACCACCGTGACCCCTGCCGTCCCACGGGCGGGCAGCAGGATCGGGCAGTCGGTACGCGACTCGCTCGTCATCGCCCGCCGGAACCTGATCCGCATGGCACGGATACCCGAGATGATCATTTTCGGGCTGATCCAGCCGATCATGTTCGTCGTGCTGTTCAGCTACGTCTTCGGCGGCTCGATGATGATCGGTGGCTCCACGAGCCCTGCCGACTACCGGAACTTCCTGATGGCGGGCATCTTCGCGCAGACCGTCACCTTCGCCACCGCCGGTGCCGGTGCGGGCATCGCGGACGACATGCACAAGGGACTCATCGACCGGTTCCGCTCGCTGCCCATGGCACGCGGCGCGGTCCTCACCGGCCGTACGCTCGCGGACCTCGTCCAGACGACGCTGACCCTGCTGGTCCTCGCCGTCGTCGCCCTGCTGGTCGGCTGGCGTTCCCACGAGAACATCGGCAAGGTGCTCGGTGGCTTCGCGCTGCTGCTCCTGCTCGGGTACGCCTTCTCCTGGATCGGGGCCCTGATCGGCCTCACGGTCCGCACCCCCGAGGCGGCCACCTCCGGCGGGCTGATCTGGCTCTTCCCGGTGACGTTCATCTCGAACGCCTTCGTGCCCACCGAGAACATGGCGAACTGGCTCCAGCCGATCGCCGAATGGAACCCGTTCAGCGCCACCGTCCAGGCCTGCCGGGTGCTCTTCGGCAACCCCGGCGTGTCGCCGTCGGACGCCTGGCCGATGGTGCACCCGGTCTGGGCGTCGCTGCTCTGGTCGCTGCTGATCCTGGTGGTCTTCCGCACACTGGCGGTGCGCAAGTACCGGCAGGTCGCGGTCTGAGAGACCCCGCACACGCGAGGGAGCCTCCGGCC